>WLPI01000017.1 GCA_009698845.1 Actinomycetota bacterium | reverse complement strand
TCTTCAGGACATCATCGCTATCTTGGGTATCGATGAACTTTCAGAAGATGACCGCGTACTCGTAGGACGTGCACGTCGTATCCAGCGCTTCTTGTCACAGAACACATTCGTGGCAAAGGTCTTTACTGGTCTCGACGGTTCATTCGTTCCACTGGTAGACACAATCGCTGCATTCGAAGCACTTGCTGATGGAAAGTACGACCACGTTCCAGAACAAGCATTCTTCATGTGCGGTGGCCTCGACGATGTTGAGCGCAAAGCTGCTGAACTAGCGAAGAACTAAGTCAGGAAAAAACATGGCTCTTAACGTCGCACTAGTATCGCCAACACAACAGGTGTGGTCAGGCGAGGCAACTTTTGTCTCTGCTCGCACCACAGAAGGTGATCTGGGAGTTCTTCCAGGTCACGCACCTTTGTTTGGCGTACTAGTCGATGGAGCTGTAAGTATTAAAGGCACTGATGGAACAACACAGGAATTTACTGTTAAAGGTGGCTTCTTATCTGTCTCAAATGATCGAGTTTCGATTCTTACTGAGAGCGTTAACTAACTCTTACCGATTTATTCGCGAGTAACTTTCGCGCCTAGCGCAACCAACTGCTCAGCAAAGTTTGGATATCCACGATCGATGTGGAATGCCCCATCGACGGTGGTTTCGCCTTCTGAAACAAGGGCTGCTAACACAAGCCCAGCACCTGCACGAATATCAGTTGCCTCAACAGGGGCTCCAGATAGTTGTGGAATACCGTCTATAGAGGCATGGTGGCCATCTACGGTGATATGAGCACCAAGGCGCATGAGTTCGTTGACAAACATAAAGCGCGATTCAAAGACGTTTTCGGTAACAATCGAGTGGCCGTCAGCAATTGCATTCATTCCGATAATGAATGGTAGTAAGTCGGTCGCAAATCCTGGATAGGGAAGTGTTGCAACATCAATTGCTTTAGGTCGCTGATTCATTTGTACACGGAATCCATCTTGTGTTGATGTAACTATTGCTCCGGCAGAGGTGAGTTTTTCCAGCATGACTTCCATGTGGTCTGCACGACCACCATGGATTGTGATGTCACCTTGGGTCATGGCAGCGGCGAAGGCCCAGGTGCCGGCGATAATGCGATCGGTTACCGTGATGTGATCAGTTGGGTGAAGTTCCTTAACACCAGTGATGGTAATTGTTGGAGAACCAAGACCATCAATTTTTGCACCCATGCCAATGAGAAATTCACCAAGATCAACAAGATCTGGTTCACGGGCTGCGTTATCAATCGTTGTTACACCTTGTGCAAGAACTGCAGCAGTCATCAAGTTTTCTGTTGCGCCAACAGATGGAAAATCTAATTCGATTGATGTGCCAACCAGGCCATGAGGTGCTTCGGCAACAACATATCCGTGCTCCACATGCGCCTTTGCACCGAGTGATTCAAGACCTTTTATATGGAAATCAAGACCACGTGAACCAATTGCATCTCCACCTGGTAGTGCAACTTCTGCACGTCCAACGCGTGCAACAAGTGGACCGAGCACATTTATTGATGCACGCATCTTTCGTACAAGATCGTAATCTGCACGGTGCAGTGGTTGCTTAGGCACATCGATTGTGACGGTGTCACCCTGATGTGTAACAGAGCATCCAAGGCGCGTAAGTAGGTCGGACATGATCTCGACATCTGCGATTTCTGGGACGTTTCGAATAGTGGACTTACCGACGGCTAATAGCGAGGCTGCCATCAATTTCAAGACAGAATTCTTAGCGCCAGTGACTGATACTTCGCCTGAAAGGCGGCAGCCACCGGTGATCCGGAAGCGGTCGTGGGACGAAGATGCCATATCCGAAGTCTACTTATAGGCTAGGGACATGGTTAATTTAACGCGTATTTACACAAAGACAGGCGATGACGGAACGACTTCTCTTGGAGATATGAGCCGCACCTCAAAGAATGACCCTCGCCTTGAAGCATATGCAACTGTTGATGAAGCGAATTCAACAATTGGCGTAGTGCTTGCAACAGATGAATTAACCGATGATGTTCGTGCACTCTTGGTTCGAATTCAAAATGATATGTTCGATGTGGGAGCAGATCTCTGCACACCTGTGGTTGATGCTCCTGCTTTTGAACCATTACGTGTTCTTGAATCACAAGTAACTTACTTAGAAGAACAGATCGATAAGTACAACAAAAATCTCGAATCTTTGCGTTCTTTCGTACTACCTTCTGGAACCCCAGCGGCAGCACACTTGCACGTCGCTCGCACAGTTGTTCGACGTGCAGAACGACGAACATGGGCTGCAATTCACGCATTCGGTGGTGGCGTAAATCCTTTGACAGCAAAATATCTCAATCGTTGCTCGGATTTACTCTTTGTTCTTGCGCGATATGCAAATAAAGAGATTGGCGATCAGCTGTGGGTACCTGGAGCTAATCGCTAGTTTAAGTCTTTATCTGAAGTCTTTGAGATGTGCGCGAGCCGCGCTCTCTTCTTCGGGAAATACAAATAGTCGAGGACCATCTTTAGTCTGTGTGAGCGTTGCTCTAATTCCCACTGCAATTAATTTTTGCCGCAGAATCTCGCCTTCTATATGGTTACTGGGCTGCGCGACAGAAACCAGAGTTCCGTATTCATCGGCACTACCTTGCACAGGTACACGTTCCACAAGAGATTTCCCCCGCGCAGATGTCCATTTAAGAATAAGAATGAGAAATAGAACTACTGGAAATCCCGCAAGGCTCATGAAGAAGAGGTGGTTATTTACTCCGCCGAGCATTATTCAGTGACCTCAACGTAGGTAAGACTCTCAATGTCATCTGGCTTAGCTTCTTGATGGCAGACCACTTCGATATCACTTATGTATTCCAGAGTTTCGATTGGTTCTGGCGAAACAAGAAGTATCGTTTTTATCTGACGAGGTTGGCTGGGTCCGCCGATTGTACGCAATTTACCAAGCAGTACCTTCTCTTTGGAAAACACATGTGAATTAACTTCCCACCAGATGCAGCCCGGTTCTGATGCGACTTGAACTGCGCCGCATACGAACTCGGTGCATTCTTGGACCTTTGAAGCCAAGATCCCGCTCGCAGAGATAACTCCAACTAACTGCTTACTAGTTGGAACCTTCGCATAAACACCTTCTGAATACACAAATCCAACTGGCGGCCATTTTGGTTTAGGTGATGGAGAGACTTTAACCTTCTTCTTGCGAGGCTTAGGCTTAGGTTTTGGTTTTGGCTTTGTAGTGGCTTTCGTTGCAGTTGTTGCCTTCACCGCAGTTGTTGCTTTGGTTGTAGCTGAGACTTTTGTAGTGGGTTTAGGTGTGGGTGTCTTTGTTGCACCAGCTGCTGTTGCAGTTGACAGCGTTAAGGCAAGTGCAAGCAAGAGTGCAACCTTTTTTAGTCGCGCTCCCACTTGAAACTGCGAACAGCCCACAGTAATCCCAGTACCAGCCATGCAGCAATAATGGCAAAGGTCTTGCCAGTTTCCCAATTGCCAGCTACTTCACGCGTAGCAAAGGAGTCTGGGAGGAATACCGAACGTGCCCCTTGTGTCATCCACTTCAGAGGGAAAACAGCTGCAACCTGTTGCATCCACTGTGGAAGATCAGTGAAGACAAAGAAAACTCCACTAAAGAATTGCAGAACAATGACGACAGGTGAAACAACTGCAGATGCGCCTCGCCCGCTCTTTGGAACATTAGAAAATGCGATTCCGAGTACTGTCGAACATGCACTTCCGAGAACTAGAAGCGCAGCAAGCAGTAACCATTTTTCAGCCGTTGTAGGAAGATTTACTCCGAAGAAAGCAACGCCAGCAGCAAGCAGCAGTGCTACTTGAATCAACATACTTAGCGTAACAAGAATTGCTTTTCCGATGAAGTAGCTACTTGCTGGCATCGGAGTACCGCGAAGTCTTTTCAACGTTCCGAAATCACGTTCCATCGGAATCATGATGGCAAGCTGCTGAAAACCAGTATTTACAAGGCCTGATGCAATCATTCCGGCAACAAAGTACTGACTAAATGTGACACCTTCTGCAATGGAGTCTGAGAAAACTGAACCGAATATTGCTAACAGAATAAGAGGAAAGAGCATTGTGAATACAACAGATTCTCGTTGGCGCATAAATTGCCTGATTTCAAGCTTGCCTCGTTGGAGACCGATAGAAATCGCCGTTGGTCGCTTGGTAGATCTCTTACTCATGGGTTCCCCCAATCATTTCAAGATAAATATCTTCAAGTGATGCACGTTTAACACTGAGTTCGGGAATCTCGCCAGTAAATTTCTCAGATAGTTTCTTCACAAAATCGGTGGGGTGCGCGCTACGTTCAGAGCGCAGTACATCACCTTCGCGCCATGTAATCGTGGCTAAAGAATTTGCACGTCCACCTAATTGATCTGGAGTAGCGATCTCGATTATTTGACCTTTATTGATCACTGCTACACGATCGGCTAGCGCTTCAGCTTCATCCAGATAGTGTGTGGTTAAAATAATTGTGGCGCCTTCATCTCGTAACTTTTTAATCAGCGCCCAGAAAGCACGTCGCGCCTCTGGATCAAATCCTGTCGTTGGTTCATCGAGAAAAATCAGCTCTGGATTTCCGATGATGCCGAGTGCCACATCTAATCTACGACGTTGACCACCAGATAACGTGCGCCCCAGTGCATCTGATTTCTCAGTGAGGCCGACCAACTCGATTACCTCTCGAGCATCTTTAGGGCTCCCGTAATAATGGGCAAAGTGTGAAACGGATTCGTAGACTGTCAGATCTCCGGCATCCAAAGTTGATTGAAGAACTATGCCAAGGCGATCTCTCCAGAGTTGACCTGCATGACCTTTTGTTGCAGGATCAAAATCGAGCACCCGCACATCACCAGAATCGCGATCGCGGAATCCTTCTAGAATTTCAACAGTTGTTGTCTTGCCAGCACCGTTTGGGCCCAAGAGAGCAAAGATTTCACCCTTTTTTATCTCAAGATCAACGCCATTAACTGCAGCGGTGGAACCGTAGCTTTTCCGAAGTCCCGAAACGTTAATGACCGTGTTCACATGGCAATCTTGTCACTTTCACCGCAAAAGTGCGAGAAAATAGAATCATGAGCCCACGTAAGAATTACCCCAAAAACCGTAGGCCAAAAAGCTCTGATGATGAGCCAACAACCAATCCCTCAAATCAAAGTTTCGAAGAAGATGAAAATGGACTTTGGATTGTTCGAAAACTCACTGGCTCTGCTGCAAATAAACCGTATCGATGCCCTGGTTGTGATCAATTGATTCCGATGGCAACACCACACACAGTGGCATGGCTAGAGGGTGATGAAGATAATCGCAGACACTGGCATAACGCATGCTGGAGTAAGAGAAATAATCGCAGGCCACGGACTGAGAGAACGCGTAACGCACCTCGATATTAGATTTTAACTGAGTCGGCCCTTGAGCAACTTAGTTATTGCAACAATCAATTTATCGCTTGCCGGTGTACGTGAAAAACTTGTGAGTGCAATGGGTAATTGAAAACGGGCACGGACCACAGAACGTGGGTATGTAAATTCAAGGATTCCTTCTGGGCCATGGATACGACCGTAGCCACTATCTTTCACTCCACCAAACGGGAGAGAATCCACGGCTGCAAATGAAATGACAGAGTTAATTGAAACCATTCCTGTATGCAACTGGGATGCAATAATTCTTCCACTTCGCTTCGACCAAACAGCGGCACCTAGGCCGTATCGAGTTGCATTCGATAGCGCAATTGCTTGGGGCATATCTTTAACTCGGTTGATGGCGATTGTTGGCCCAAATGTTTCTTCTGTCATTGCAAGTGAATCTTCTGGAACATCACAGAGAATTACTGGCTCAACGAAAGGAGCTTTCACTGAATCAGATCCGCCCATGACAACCGTTGCTCCACGTGCGATGGCATCATCTATGTGGCTTTGAATTATTGGTATTTGCTTGGGCATCGTTGTTGGGCCGTATTTACCGTGCCCGGGTGCACCCGGATGAATATCCTTCGCAATTTCCAGAACCTTTGCGATGAATTTATCTGCAACTCTTTCATCAACATACACGCGTTCGGCGCCGATACATGTCTGCCCTGCATTTGAAAAAGCTGACCACACAGTTGCATCTGCAGCACGCTTGATATCAGCATCATGAGCCACAATGACAGGATCTTTACCGCCACACTCAAGAACTACTGGAGTCATATGTACAGCACATGTTGCTGCGACAATCTTTGCTGTGCGAGTTGAGCCTGTGAACGCCAACTTATCAACGCCACTCTCACAGAGATATTTCCCTGTTTCTCCATGTCCAGTGATGCAGATAAAGACATCTGATAACGATGAAGACTCAAAAAATGAACGAGCTAGATATTGCCCAACTCCTGGGGTGTATTCACTTGGTTTGAAAACAACTGTATTTCCAGCAGCAAGTGCGTAAGCAATTGACCCAAGTGGGGTGAAAACAGGATAGTTCCAAGGACCGATTACTCCTACGACTCCGACAGGGGAACGTTCTACTGTTGCAGACATATTTGCCATCAATAATCCGGGGGAGCGATGTGACGTTCGCATGACAGCTTCTGCATGTCGCGCAGCCCACGCAATATGTCCTGCAGCAAGTGCAGCTTCTAACTTTGCATCACTAATTGGTTTTCCTGTTTCTTCTGAAACAACAGCAGTAAGTTCATCAACATGTGCGAGCAGATAATTGCTCCACTTCAGTAACACCTTGCGGCGCCCTCGGAAACCTAAACTGCGCCATGCAATCGATGCAGTGCGCGCAGAACTGACCGCACTATTGACCTCTTGCTCTGTAGCCCGCGGATAGGTTGCAATCACTTCACCGGTTGCAGGATTAAGTGATTCGAATAATGCGCTTTTTGTTTCAGCCATAGGCCAAGACTAGACTGCAACTATGTCGGAACCAATCCGCCCCAGCACTGTACTTGCGGCTACACGTACCCCATTTACTGTTCTCACTGAAGATGGTCAGACTCTCATCGGAGAAGTCAGCGCACCGATTGATCGTCCAACCTCGGCAATCCTGTGCTGTCATCCAAATCCCACAGGTGGCGGAATGATGGATAGCCACATTTATAAGAAGGCATCAAATCGTTTGCCACAAATGGCTGGCATCACCGTAGTTCGATTCAATTCTCGCGGTACTTCTAGTGAGGCTGGCACGAGTACAGGTTCTTATGACAATGGTCGCGCAGAAAAATATGACGTTGAAGCGATGGTTAAGTATTGCTTCCAAACGTTGGGACTTACAGAACTCTGGGTTGTGGGATGGTCATTTGGAACAAGTATTGCAATTAGCCATGCACGTGATCCGAGAGTCAAAGGGCTGATTCTTTTGAGTCCAACACTGCTTGATATCGATGATGGAGATCTCGAGTTCTGGGCACGTGATGGAAGGCCAGTGATTGCGTTGATTCCAGAGCACGATGATTATTTAAAGCCTGATCAAGCTCGCATTCGGTTCGGAGTTATTCCGCAAACAGAACTAATCGCAGTAGATGGCGCCAAGCATCTCTGGGTGGGCGAACCATATGTTCATCGAGTCTTAAGTGAGATCACTCGAATTCTTGCGCCAGAGCGTTTGCCGCTACCGACTGAAATTTAAGACTTTTCAGCGCGAGGAAAAACAACTTCTTCAAGAATCAGAATTATCGATGCTGCCACAGGGACGGCGAGTAACCCACCTACGAGTCCAAGAAGTGAAGTACCAATGAGAGCAGAAATAATTGTGACTGCTCCAGGAACGGCCAATGTACGTTTCATAATCTTTGGAGTCAGTACATAGTTTTCAACCTGTACATAAACTACATATCCAACAAATGCGATTATTCCAATTGAGACAGATTGAGTAAGTGCAATTATTGTGTAAATTGCAGATCCAATGAAGTGACCAATGAGTGGCACTAAACCGCAGACAAAGATAATGATGCCAATCGCAATTGGTGATGGAAGTCCGAGAATTATCGCAAGGATAGTCATGAAGATTGCAGCCATTGCAGAGACAAGTATCTGGCTACCTACGAAGGCACCCACGCGGGCAATGATTGCCTCACTGAGCACTGCTACGCGTGGACGGCGACTTGCTGATACCAACTTAAGTCCAAGAGCAACAGCTTGAGGAAGTGAAGTGATGAAGTAAAGAGTTAAAACGAGAATTGTGAGCGCAGTGAATGTTCCCGATAAGACGCTCTTACCCACACCGATGACTCCACCAAAAGCTGAAATTAACAGCGAACCGTCAGAAGTTACTTCAGATAATTTGTTTTGAAGTGTGTCGATGATTCCGTATTGCTCATTTATGCGCGCAATTGTTGCATTATCGTTTAGCTGGTTGAGAAGTGTTGGAGCACTCTCAATGAGTTGCGTACCTTGATTTACCAAAGGTGGAACCACCAACGCTCCGAAGAGAATTACCAACAAAATAACTGATGTGAAAATGATCGTAACTGCCGAAGTTCGTGAGACACCTCGTTTACGAATTGCTTCAACTGCAGGATTCAAACCCATTGCTAAGAAAAGTGCGACAAGAATCAGGACAAATACTTGGCTCGTACTTGCAAGTGCACGCATTAAGACAAATGCACTTAGTGCTCCAAGAGTGGCCACAAATCCGAAGTAAAAGGGATGTGCGCGGTCCATTGGCTCGCCAGCAGCTCCAAAATTTGCTTCGACTGCTGATACTTTTGGTTTTCTCTTCATACGCTCTGAAATAGCCATGCTTTATTGTAAAGCGTAAGAGAGAATAACCCCCATGGCGCTACGGATAACTGGATTAGGTGAAGAAATTGCCGCGGTTACAGGGCTCCCTTGGAATCTCTCCCTAGAGGAATGGCCCGAAGACCCGATGCTTGCCGAGAAGCGAGGCATTTCTCGCCACGTCGTGCGCCTGGTTCGCTCGACTGATGATCCGGATTCAGAAGTGTATGCGGTGAAGGAAACTGTTTCGGAATTCGCCAATCGTGAGTACAAGATTTTGCGCGAACTTAGGCAACTAGATTCTCCGAGCGTGCAATCCATTGCAGTTATTGAAGGGCGCTCGGATAACTCTGGAGAAGAGTTGCCGTGTGCGCTGGTTACAAGATTCTTGCCATACTCACTTCCTTACCGAGTTGTATTAAGCGATAAAAATGTAACTGCTGAAGACGTTACCTTGATGGCTAACGCACTTGCACTTCTCTTGGTCAGATTACATTTACTTGGTTTCTGGTGGGGAGACTGCTCTCTCTCAAATACGCTCTTTCGCAGAGATGCAGAAGGATTTGCCGCATACCTTGTCGATGCTGAAACTGGAGAATTTCAAAAGAATCTCACTGCTGGACAACGTGAACATGATTTAGAAATTGCTCATTTCAATGTGGCTGCCGAACTTGAAGACTTACAACTCTCTGGTGTTTTGTACCCAGGAATGGATCCAATTCGCGCGAGTACTGCGCTGATTAAGCGCTATCACCGATTGTGGTCTGCTCTCAAAGACCGACAAGTGTTAGACCCAACTGATCGACATGCAGTTGAAAGAGCTATGCGTCAATTGCATGATCTTGGTTTTACCGTTGAAGAAGTTTCAGTATCAATGGAAGAGGGTGAGGGTGCTGGAAAGTTAGTATTCCAACCAAAACTTGTTGCATCTGGGTATCACAAAAACCGTTTAAGAGAACTTATGGGACTTGAAACAGAAGAACTCCAAGCAAAGCGATTACTTGCATCCTTTGATCGTTATCGTGGACGTGAGAAATCTCCAAAACGACCGGTTGCAGAATCTGCTCGCGGATGGCTGACAGAGGTATTCATTCCAACAATTAACTTAATTCCCGCAGAACTTGCTGGACGAATCGAGCAAGCGCAATTTTTTCACGAGACTCTCGAGCATCGCTGGTATTTAAGTGAAAAAGCGGGACATGATGTTGGACTTGAATTCGCAGCAAAATCCTTTATCTCTGAAGTACTTCCATATCGTCAGGACTCTGGCGTAGGCGCACCTGTTACTGGCATGATGGAGCAGTGAGCCTTCCGCCTAACTTTTCTCAAGCAGTAGACCTTAGTTCGCTAGGAAAGCCAGCTCCAGATGCTTCTACCTCGATGCCAGGTATGGAAGTCACTGCTGAGAATTTACAGACTGAAGTACTCCCGCTTTCTTCGACGAAACCAGTTGTTGTTCTCTGCTGGTCAGCTCGATCACTTGAATCAGTTGCAACCCTTCGTGCACTTGGAAATCTAGAGGCCTCCGATAAGGAAAAATGGATCTTGGCAAGAGTCGACGTTGATACGCAAGGACCTGTTGCTCAAGCGTTGCAAGCGCAAACAATTCCATACGGTGTCGTGTTTATCGGCGGACAGGCAATTCCATTTCTTGAGCAACCATTATCTGAAACCCAGTTGCGAGAAGTTATCGATAAAATTCTTACACTTGCAGCGCAGCAAGGAATCGGTGAAGAGCCGGTAGAAGCAACTGAGCCAGAAGAAGATGAAGCGCTAGCGGCTTTAGACCAAGGAGATTACGCAACAGCAGAAGCTGCATATAAGCGGTTACTGGCTCGCAAGCCAAATGATAATTTCGCCAAACTAGGTTTGTCACAAGTCCAATTACTCATAAGGACTGAGGGTGTTGACGGCCAAAAAGTTATGGAAGATGCCATCCGTAATCCAGATGACATAGAAACTCAACTGAAATGTGCAGATGTTGAAGTGATGAGCGGATATGTAGAACCGGCCTTTGAAAGATTGCTCAAATTGGTTGTAATTCTTGATGGCGATGAACAGAAAACTGTTAAAGAACGATTACTCGAGTTATTCGGTCTAGTAGATCCTGCTGACCCGCGAGTTATTAAAGCTCGAACAGCACTAGCGAACGCACTCTTTTAATGGTTAAAGTTAAATGAACAAAGAGTTGTCAAACAAAACTGAACAGCGAATAATTCACGCACTCTTCTTCTGTTTTGGCTTCCTCATAATGTCGTGGATCCCACGCTTTCCAGAGATCAAAGCGAATCTGCAAGTGGAAAATGGCGCATTCGGGTCAATCATGAGCACAGGTTCAATTGGTGCCGCGCTAGGTCTTCTCACTGTTGGTCACATCATCCATAAATATGGAGCCTTGAAAGTTTCCTTAGTTTCAATCGGGATTCTCTCCGCCAGTCTCGGTTTACTTGTTCATATTCATTCAAGTTTATTTTTTCTCCTCTTAAACATAGCTTTTGGATTTGGAATTACTGCAGTTCACGTGTGCTTGAATTCTCATGTATTTCATTTCCTAGTGCGATCAGAGAGAAGTCTTGTAATCACCTCTGCTGGGTATTGGAGCGCTGGATCGCTCAGTACGGCGATATTTTCAGGGCTGCTTATTGGACGAGTTGGTCTAGTCGCGCAGATAAATGCTTTATGTATCCTGCTCGCAGCCTTTATGGTTGTCATGACTCTAAAATTGCGACCTCACTTATTACTTCCTAATGAGGATTCAGAGCATGATTATTCTGTAAAAGACATCTTTACCTCGTTCAAGATTGATTGGCCAGTAAGTCTTGGTATGGCTTGTGTTGTTTATCTTGAATTCGCGCTGGGTGATTGGGGCACCATCTTTACTAAAGAGCGTCTAGATGTTTCAGGCACTTTAAGTGCAGTTCCGTTTATTGTTTTTACAGCAATGATGATTTTAGGACGACTGACAGTTCAAAAGTTACTAGTACACACTCAGATTCATGTTTTGTTCAAAAGGGCGGTCATTTTTGCAGGAGCAGGGTTTGCAATCTGCATCATCGTTGCAACGCATTTGCCGACTTCCTATAAATGGTGGGCGTATGCGCTATTTATAATCGGATCGGGGATTGGCGGATTGGGCTCCTCCTTCACCGGACCAGCATTCTTTGCAGCGGCTAATCGCAGGTCTTCACTCCCTAGCGCCGTTGTTGTGGGTCAATTTGGAGTCGTGAACACCGTTCTAGTTTTTGTAATCAAGTGGGTTGTTGCTTGGACTATTCAGTTCACAGGGTCTATTGCCCTAGCGATGATGATTCCTGCAGCCATGATGCTTGCAGCTGTCTTTTTTACTGACTCGCTGAAAGAAGATTCTCAAGCTAAGAGTTAAAGGCAGGATGCGTCAGTTATAGGGATCTGATTAATCAACCTGAACCTTCGGTGTTGCCAGCATCTGCTGAACGCACATCGAAAATTCTGTACTTATCAATGGCTTCCTGAACTACGGATTCTTTCACTTCTCCAGCCTTTGCTAGCTCTGCAAGAGTTGCAACCGCGATTGATTCAGCATCGACTTTGAAGTGACGACGTAGCGCACCGCGTGTATCGGAAAGTCCAAATCCATCTGTTCCAAGTGAATGGAATTGATTTGGAACCCATGGAGAGATTTGATCTTGTACAGCACGCATGAAGTCTGAGACTGCAATGACAGGACCTTGGCTTCCCTTGAGCTTGTCATAAACGTAAGCAGTTTTCTTATCCTTTGGATGAAGCATGTTGTGGCGATCTACTGACAATCCATCGCGACGGAGCTCATTCCATGATGTAACTGACCACACTGAAGCGGCAACGCCCCAATCCTCTGCTAATAACTTCTGCGCCTTAAGTGCCCAGTTAACGCCAACACCAGATGCGAGAATTTGAGCGTTCTTCTTGCGCTGCTTTGATGCAGGTGCGTAAAGATAAATACCCTTGAGCAATCCTTCGATATCCAGATTATCTGGCTCTGCTGGCTGCATGTATGGCTCGTTATAAATAGTCATGTAGTAATAAATGTTCTCGCTGTCCTGACCATACATACGACGTAGACCATCTTTAAAGATATGTCCAACCTCGTAAGCAAATGCAGGATCGTATGCAACTACTGCAGGGTTAGTTGCGGCCAAGAGATGTGAATGTCCATCTTCGTGCTGCAGGCCTTCTCCATTAAGGGTTGTGCGACCTGCTGTTGCACCCAGTACGAATCCGCGTACCAACTGATCAGATGCTGCCCAGAAGGCATCTCCTGTGCGCTGGAATCCGAACATTGAGTAGAAGATGTAGATAGGAATCATTGGCTCGTTATGAGTTGAATATGAAGAACCAACTGCAGTAAATGAAGCCACAGATCCTGCTTCGTTAATACCTTCGTGAAGGATTACGCCCGAAGTAGATTCCTTATATGACAACATCAACTCACGGTCAACGGCCATGTATTGCTGACCATGCGGTGAATAAATCTTGAGTGATGGGAATAATGAATCAAGACCAAAGGTGCGTGCTTCATCAGGAATAATTGGAACCAGGCGATTACCAAGTCCTGGATCCTTGATTAAATCCTTAAGCAAGCGCACGAATGCCATAGTTGTTGCAATTTCTTGCTGACCAGAACCACGACGAACTGATTCATACGCTTCATCTGCTGGCTGCTGCAATGGTCGTGAGACTTTGCGACGACTTGGAATAGATCCACCAAGTTCGCGACGACGCTCTTCGAGGTACTTCATCTCTGGAGAATCAGCAGCTGGGCGGTAGTACGAAGGTGTGTACTTATCTAACTTGTCATCAGTAAGTGGAATATCAAGACGGTTACGGAATTCGATGATGTCTTCAAGAGTCATCTTCTTCATCTGGTGGGTCGAGTTTCGTGCTTCGAAGTGCGAACCAAGTGTCCATCCCTTAATTGTCTTAGCAAGAATTACTGTTGGTTTGCCATTCTTCTGGACTGCTGCTGTGTATGCAGCAAAGAGTTTGCGATAGTCGTGGCCACCGCGCTTGAGTCCCCAGATTTGATCATCAGACCAACCAGAGACCATTGCCGCTGTTCGTGGATCGCGACCAAAGAAGTGTTCACGAACAAATGCGCCGCTTTCAGCCTTAAATGTTTGGAAGTCACCATCAAGAGTTGTATTCATCAGATGCACAAGTGCGCCTTCGCGATCTTGTGCAAGCAGTGGGTCCCATTCGCGACCCCATACAACCTTGACCACATTCCATCCTGCGCCACCGAAGATTGATTCGAGTTCCTGAATAATCTTGCCGTTGCCGCGAACAGGGCCATCAAGGCGCTGCAAGTTACAGTTAACGACGAAAGTTAAATTGTCTAACTTCTCGCGTGATGCAAGACCGATTGCGCCGAGAGTATCGACCTCATCCATTTCGCCATCGCCAAGAAATGCCCAAACATTCTGATCGCTCGTATCTTTAATTCCGCGGTTATGTAAGTAGCGATTAAATCGCGCTTGGTAAATTGCATTGATAGGACCGATGCCCATTGACACTGTTGGAAATTGCCAGAAGTCAGGCATCAAACGTGGATGAGGATAAGAAGATAATCCACCTGCTTGATGTGAAAGTTCCTGACGGAATCCATCTAGCTGATCTTCGCTAAAGCGACCTTCAAGAAATGCGCGTGAATACATTCCGGGACTTGCGTGACCTTGGAAGAAAATTTGATCTCCGCCACCTGGGTGATCTTGTCCGCGGAAGAAGTGGTTAAATCCGACTTCATAGAGTGAAGCCGAAGATGCATATGTAGAAATGTGTCCGCCGACTCCGATACCTGGACGTTGCGCACGATGTACCAACATTGCCGCGTTCCATCTATTAAATGCGCGGATGCGACGCTCAATTGCTTCATCGCCAGGGAATTGTGGTTCGTGTTCTGGGGAAATTGTGTTGATGTAATCAGTTGTGCGAAGTTGTGAAATTCCAATGTTCTTCTCTTGTGCCCGACGAAGCAGTGAGAGCATTAAGTACCGTGCGCGAACTGGGCCAGCTGCTGTGAGAGCCGCGTCGAAGGATGCCTGCCACTCTGCGGTTTCTGATGGGTCCGTGTCTACAAGTTGGTCAATTATCTGATCTGGGAATCCATCGAATTCAGTCATAGCCGTATTCTCGCCCAAAATGCTGATGAGCACAAAAAAATACGCATTAGTACAGCAAAAACCCTTGTAAAAAATCGTCTCATCGGTTGGACTTATCCCGTGGCAATGCGGATGGGTTTTGCTAAAGGAGAGATAGTCCTCGAGATGGGACTTGGGGCTGATTGTGATGCCGCTCTCCGTGATGAAATCATGAAAGTTACCGGAACTAAATTCCTTGAAGGTTCTACCAATGAAGTCATCGACGCAGTTCTATTCTGGTTTCGCGAAGACGATGGTGATCTCGTAGATGAACTCATGGATGCAATGGCATTTCTTTCAGAGACCGGAGCTATCTGGGTTCTGACACCAAAGGTTGGTCGCGAAGGCCATGTCGAACCAAGTGACATTCAAGATGCAGCGCCGCTATGTGGATTGAATCAAACATCAACAATTGCAGTAGCAGCAGATTGGACAGCGACTCGTCTAGTGGCACGAAAAGCGGGCAAGCGATAGATTTGCCGCATGACCCAATCACTTACAGGACTTAGCGTCGGAGCAGCAGCTCCAGATTTCGAATTAAAAGATCACACTGGAACAAAAGTTTCCCTTTCATCATTTAAGGGAAAGCAGAACGTTGTTCTCGTCTTCATCCCATTCTCTTTCACAGGAACATGCACTGGTGAACTCTGTGCAATCCGCGATGACATCGCTGCATTCCAGAATGACAATGTTCAGGTTCTTGCACTCTCATGCGATTCAATGCATTCGCAGAAGATATTCGCAGCACAAGAGGGTTATAACTTCCCAGTGCTCTCAGATTTCTGGCCACATGGCGCCGTTTCAAAGTCTTACGGAATTTTCAACGAAGATCTTGGTTGCGCAATGCGCGGAACCTTCATCATCGATAAAGAGGGAATCATCCGTTGGCAGGTTGTTAATGGCCTCGGCGATGCTCGTAACAATGGTGATTACAAGAGCGCAATCGCTGCACTGTAATCTCGCGTAACCTACGCACGATTTTCGTACTTTCGCAGATGTAAAGTAGTATTCGCGAGCAGTACAAGCCGGGTGGCTAGCTCAGTGGTAGAGCGCCTCGTTTACACCGAGGATGTCGGGGGTTCGAAACCCTCGCCGCCCACGTTCAGTTATTTTTTAGAGTCCTTATAAACCTTTGAAGCAACTCTCGATAACACTACAGAGGCATCATTCCAAGTAATTCCGTACACCTTCTTGAAAGAGTCTTCGAACGGCAGCCCATCTGCGATGGCGGTAAGTACATCGAACGTCTTATCAATTCCTCCAATAGCGACGAGTGCATCCATAACAATATATCCAAGGTTATAGACCATTGAACCTGAAGGGCCATTGCAAGGAACCTTCATAGTGTCTCGAAAGAATTCCTGGATTGATTCTGGCTCGTAGTCCTTTAGTAGCCATCTGTTATCAGTGATCCAACCTTTGCGAATTTTCACATAATCTTCAGCACTTTTTGCAACCGTAGGAATTGAAACTGCCTGAGGTTGCCCTTCTGAATACCAGCACGGCATGAGAACAGGTGGTGGACTTTGTGCCTTGCCCTTGAAAATCATCCCTTGCACTGCGTGGGCGTATTCATGTAAATCGTTCTGTCCATTGAATTTTTGAATGCTAAATCTTGTAACAGGCGTTGATACACCAACCAGAACAAGTCCTATATCGCTTGCGATATTCGTTACCGCGCCATCACAGTCAACTTGTGCACATTTATCAGAAGCTTGATCAGGGAATGAATTTCCCAATCTAAATGGGCTTATGTATTTTTCTGCCTCAGTTCTCGCCCAAGGAACATCTGCCTTGTTGAACTGAACAAACTTTACTTCTGCAGGTTGCTTTTGTGCACCCATTACTCGTGAACCGAGAGTAACGGCATCTATTGTCCATTGATTTGGATATCTCTGGGGAGTAGTTGGTCCGAAGAGGAAATTAATTTTTAGATCCGTTGATTTATGAAGAGCTAAATTACCTTGAATCTTCTCCCACACTGCGTAAGGGATTCCTTGATAGTTCTCCTCTAGATCAGCAAATGAAGTAGGCGCTGCAGGAACTTTTGTATCAACCGGTTCTGGTGTTGCAGTGGGTGTAGGTGTAGGTGTGACTGCTACTGGTTTAGCGATAGTCACACCCTTGTTCCACACAAATTTCTTGCCAGACTTGATACAAGTGAAAGTTTTAGTTGCTGTGGCTGAAATCTTTCCTGCCTTTGGGCATGGTGAACCAGCCTTAACGGCGCCAAAGGCAGGGAGCGAAAGCGAGGTTCCCAAAAATACGAGGGCGAGAACTATAGAAAAAATCTTCCTCATCTTGAAAATAGTACTCAACCCCAAAGTATTTGTCAGGAATACCTACTGATGACAACTTTGGCAGGGTTGCAAACTACAGCGTGCCAATTAGACTTTTGCGACCCTTTAGAAAGGCTTATTGTGAAAATTGATTCAGTTGATCTCTTCTATTTGCGCATGCCAGAGGTACTCGATATCGGTGATGGTAGCCAAGATGCATTGTTGGTTCGTGTAACGGCTAATGGCTTTGTTGGATGGGGAGAAGCCGAGGCATCACCGCTCACTTCGATCGCAAGTTGGATTGCACCTATGTCGCATAGTGCTTGTCATCCAGTGATTGATTCGGTCCTAGGAGAGCCCTTAAATTCTCCAGAAGATATTTTCGCAATCACTCGCAAAGTACGTGCGAACTCTTTTTACGCAATTATTCAAAGTGATTTAACGCTGTCAGGAATCGAAATTGCACTGTGGGATTTGCTTGGACAGGTAAAAGAAGAGCCTATTTATAAGTTGCTTGGCTATAAAGAGGCAACTAGAAAACTTCCATATGCTTCAGTTCTATTTGGAGATACTGCAGAAGAAACTTTGAAGAAAGCAAGTGATATTCGAAAAGCTGGTTTTAGTGCAATTAAATTTGGATGGGGCCCTTTCGGACGTGGAACTGTGCAAGATGATGCCAACCATATTCATGCTGCACGCGAGGGTATTGGAGCCGATGCGCATCTCATGATTGATGCCGGAACTATTTTCCACGAAGATGTCGAAGCAGCTGCCGCAAGATTGCAGGCCCTATCAGATGCGAATGTACTTTGGTACGAAGAACCATTTGATGCTGCCGCTCTGGCCTCATATGGAGAACTAGCAAAGCGCACACCAAGAGTTAAGTTAGCTGGCGGAGAAGGTGCGCATAACCCATACCAAGCAGAACATTTGATTGATCACGGCGGAGTTGGATTCGTACAAATCGACACTGGATATATCGGCGGAATTGGCGATGCTTACCGAGTTGCTCAATATGCAAAAGCAAGTGGAGTGCAATTTGTGAATCACACTTTCACCTCGCACTCAGCACTTTCAGCATCATTGCAGCCATTTGCAGGCCTCAAAGACTCTTGGATTACTGAGTATCCAATGGAACCAAAATCTCTTTGTGTTGAATTAACGGTAGATAAGATTGAGGTTGAAAGTGATGGAATGATCACTATTCCTGATCGCCCTGGAATCGGCCTTGAAATCAATTTAGCTGCAGTCAAAAAGTATTTAGTTGATACAGAGATTAAAGTTGATGGAAAAGTGCTTTACACAACACCAACCGTTTAGTTTATTTCTACCGTTTCTGAGAGGATTCGGTCATGAAAGCGAGAGGAAAGATTTGGTTTACCCTTTCGGTACTTATTGCCTTTCAACTTTCAATCAACCCGGCAAGCGCTCATTCCAGGTTAGTAAACTCGATACCATCTTCGAATCAGATAGTTAAATCTCATATTCATAGTGTGACCTTAAATTTCAATGAGAAGATTTTAGTTCTCGAAAATGAGACTCCAAATAAAATTCAGGTGATTCAAATTTCTAGTGGAAAATCCAAATCAGGAAAACTCACTGTGGCTAAATCACAGGTGAAGCTACAATTTTCGAATCCGCTAGATAAAGGCAAGTATCAGGTCAAATATCGCGTGGTGTCTGAAGATGGCCATCCAGTGCAAGGAAGCTATTTCTTCTCCGTTAAATAGCGATTTGCTGGGGTTAGTTGTGCCCTTGTGGAAAGACTCCAGTGCATGAAGTAAGGTTCGGTACAGAATTACATAATGTTTCAGATACTTACTCAAGGAGAACGCCGTGAAAGCAAGCGCAAGCGACCAGCGTTCTATTCTCGATATTCAACAATTTGATTTTCAGACTGCAACCCTAAAAAACAAGGCAGCAACTTTGCCTGAACACGCAGAAATTTCTAGCACCACCATTAAGCACAATAATGTGCGCGATCTACGTATCGCCGCAGAGACAGAACTCAGCGATGTTAAGCGTGAGCTTGCCCGCGCCGAGGGTGATGTTGAGCAGATTGTTACTCGAATCGAACGAGATGAGAAAAGACTTTCATCTGGAACCGGAACACCAAAAGAGCTTGAGCAGACTCAACATGAACTTGGAACACTTGGTGCTCGTAGAGCAGAGCTTGAAGAAGTTGAACTTGAAATCATGATGAGAGTCGATGGAATCAAAGAACGTATTACCGCTCTTTCGCAAGAAGAAGCGGATTTAACTGCGGCAATAAATGATTTGAATGTCAAGAAAGAAAATGCACTGGCTTCTATTCATACTCAACTAGAGATAATTGCGGCAGATCGTGGTTCAACCGCACAATCAGTACAAGCAGATTTCTTGGCGCTCTATGAGAAAATTCGCGAAGGAAACAGCGGCACCGGTGCTGCAGTTCTAGCTGGCAATCAGTGCAAAGGATGCAACCTGACTTTGAACACTATTGAACTACAGAGAATCTCGGCGCTGGCTGAAGATGAAGTCGTGCGCTGTGAAGAGTGCAGATGCATATTGGTGCGTGATCGCTAATGGCACGTGTCTTTAAATTAACAGCCGATGGCGGTTCACGCGGTAACCCAGGTCCAGCTGGTTACGGAGCAGTTGTCACGGAAAACGGAAAGATTGTTGCAGAGCTCTTTGATGTGATTGGAATTGCAACAAATAACGTTGCCGAATACAACGGGCTACTAGCTGGTTTGTCACATATCCATCAGCTAGATGCAGATGCAACTGTTGAAGTTGCTATGGATTCCAAACTAGTTGTAGAACAGATGTCTGGTCGCTGGCAGATAAAGCACGCCGATATGCGCGATCTTGCAAAGCAGTGCAGGGATGCGCACAACCCATCACTTGTGACTTATTCCTGGATTCCACGCGATGAGAATTCACATGCGGATCGATTGGCTAATAAAGCACTCGATGGCGGAAGTGCACATAAACCTGTGGCGGTAGTTCAGCAGAACTATTTAACTGATCGCCTGAGAAGTGCTGAAGTACCAACATTTATCTACTTCATCCGCCATGGTGAAACAGTTCTGACTCCCACACGAAAATTCTCTGGCACCGGATCACTTGATCCAGAGCTGATGCAAGAAGGCCTTGACCAAGCAGACCTTGTCGCTGAAGAAGCTGTGAAGCTGGGTGCTGACGTGCTTATTGCTTCACCGCTAAAGCGCACCAGACAAACAGCAGAAGCTATCTCGCGCACAACAGGACTTGAAATCACTTTCGATGAATCTTGGTATGAACTCTCTTTCGGTGACTGGGATGGAAAATCCATCGAAGAAGTTAAGGAAGAAGATCCAGATGCGTATCAAGCTTGGCTGAATTCAACAGCGTATGCACCCAACGGGGGAGAGTCTTATGACGAAGCCTCTGTGCGTATTGAAGAAGCGCTAGAGAAATTAGTGGCCGAACATCCAGGAAAGAAAGTAATAGTTGTTACCCACAACGGTGTCATTAAGACAGCCATTAAACTTGCGATGGGTGCACCAGCGGAAGCGGTATTCCACATCGATGCTTCACCTTGTTCAATTTCCTCAATTTCTATCTGGCCATCAGATGGGTTACGTGCAGTGCGATCAGTGAATGAAAGAGGGCATCTAAGATGATTTCATCAACAGAATGGCAAATAACTATCGGGGTACTCGGCGCAGTAATCATCTTCGATCTGATTCTTGCAATACTCCATCGCCACAAGGAGACCACTCCTAAGGAAGCGCTAAGTTGGACTCTCTTCTATGTAGTTGCCGCCATTGCATTTGGTTACTTCCTGCCTCAGTGGGCGCCACCTGAGTACCGCAAGGAATTCATCGCTGGTTGGCTCACGGAATATTCACTTTCAGTAGACAATTTGTTCGTCTTTATTATCTTGCTCACCACCATGAAGATCAAGAAAGAGCAGCAGCAACTTGTACTTCTTCTTGGAATTCTCATTGCTATAGTCCTTCGTGTCATTCTAATCTTTGCAGGTGTAGCACTCGTAACCCGATTTACATGGGTCTTCTTCTTCTTTGGAGCATTCCTTATCTTTACCGCTTACAAGTTAGTAAACGAGAAAGAGAACGTTGAAGAAGATGAAGCGAAAATAGTCAAGTTCTTGCGCAAACGAGGCTTTAGTAACTTTGCCATCGCGCTGATAGCGCTCGGAATTACAGATCTCATCTTCGCTCTTGACTCAATTCCTGCAATCCTTGGACTTACAACAAGCACCTACGTTGTTATCACTGCAAATATTTTTGCATTGATGGGTCTTCGCCAGCTCTACTTCTTACTTCAAGGACTTATGGATCGATTGATTCACTTGTCTCGTGGGCTCGCGTTCATCCTGGCATTCATCGGAGTGAAGATGGTCCTTCACGCGTTGCACAGCATCGGCGTGCATGTTCCTGAGATTTCCCTTGAACTCAGTTTGGCTGTCATCATCACAACCTTGACGGTTACGGCGGCTACCAGCCTATTTGCTACGCGGAACACCACTAAATAATCTCGCGTACCATTAGCTAAAGAAGAGTCGCCTGGATCACCGCGTTGTCGCAAGGCACCGAGGAAAGTCCGGACTTCACAGAGCAAGGTGGTGGGTAACGCCCACCCGGAGCAATCCGCGGGAAAGTGCAACAGAAAGTAAACCGCCAACGAAAGTTGGTAAGGGTGAAACGGCGGTGTAAGAGACCACCAGTGCATGTAGCAATACATGTAGCTATG
>WLPI01000016.1 GCA_009698845.1 Actinomycetota bacterium | reverse complement strand
ATTCAACTGACGACGTTTTTTATGCAGTTGATGCGCAACAGGCTGATTGGAGAGCGAATGCAGTTCGATCTGCAGCGAGTTATCTGAGATCAAGTGCTTTTTCTCGTAGTGGCTTAATCAAACAGCTTGCATACGAAGGTTATTCAACTGACGACGTTTTTTATGCAGTTGATGCGCAACAGGCTGATTGGAGAGCGAATGCAGTTCGATCTGCAGCGAGTTATCTGAGATCAAGTGCTTTTTCTCGTAGCGGTTTGATTAGACAGCTTGTGTATGAAGGCTACTCCTTAGAGGACTCAGAATTTGCTGTGACAACTGCGGGTCTATAAGGGACTTTTCGGAATCTTTGGCGGCTGACTTAAAATCCTTCCAGTATCGGTTCGAGTCCGATTGGGGGTACCGATCAACTTTGAGCGCACGGGTATATGTACTCCCTCTCTAGAAATATCTCCTAAAGTGCATAAGGTTAGAGTATGAAGCGATTTCTTAAGATTCCTGTGACGTTTTTAGTTTTTGTCTTTTCGGCCCACACAACTGCGAATGCAGCCGATATCGCGCCCCCAACGAATGTAAACTGCTCTATAACTTTGACAGGTGCAAAATGTTCTGCATCAATCACCTCTACAGGTTCATCTTTAACTAATGCCCTTTCGAAAACTGAGTGGTACATATCAATATTGACACCAGGTGCTGCGCCAACGGATGTCTCTTCATATGGTCCGGAAATATTTGTTAAAAGTACCGAGTCTGGGGTAGGGATCGGCTCTGGAGTAAGTATTGGTGCAGGGGTATTGATTGGTACTGGCTCTATAGATCTAAGTTATGAAACCCTGCTTGGCTTTACTAAAAATGATTCTCAAGGCACAGTCTTAATTTCGGCACGAACATTTAATTCAGCAAATGAAGCTACCCCCGTTTTTGGGCAGCGTAGTTATTTAGCTCTGAGTGAAGTCAAGGCTTTAATGACGGCGGAAGCAAAGGCGATTGCCGATAAAGCTGCGGCAGAGCTGAAGGCAAAGCAGGAAGCAGAGGCGAAGGCTGCAGCAGAGTTGACGGCCAAGCAAGAAGCAGCCGCCAAGGCGACTGCAGTAAAGAAAACAACCATCACCTGCGTTAAAGGCAAACTGACCAAGAAAGTTACTTCCATTAGCCCAAAGTGTCCTGCTGGATATAAGAAGAAAGCACAATAATCCTTCCAGTGTCGGTTCGAGTCCGATTGGGCGCACCAATTCGTGTGCGAATGGCATTTTGTTGCGTAAAGATATTTCAAAACTTTCTCTCCTTCGCTACCCTTGCGTGACTTCAATCTAAGGAGAGATGATGACAATTTCCCAAAAAGTTTTCAGGGTAGCGGTTGGGATACTGGTGCTGCAGATGTTTGCATCTTCCACCACAGCGACAGCAGCAGATGTAATTTTTTGTGTAAACAAATCAACTCGAGTTGTTACTTATCCGGCGAATGGTAAATGCGTCTCAAATGCTTTTGCATTGAATGTCTCCAATAATGTCTCCAATAACAAGGTAACTCTGCCAAAGTCTCACACCACAACTGCGGCGATTCCCCCTAAATCTGGACCATTGAAAGTCTTTGTCCCAAATGTATTGTCAATGGATCTGAACAGAGCCAAGTTGACTCTTTCCAACTCAGGATTAAGAGTTATGGTGAAGATGCTCAAGAATGGTCCTAGTGCCAGAGTTCTCCAGGTACTACCCAAGCCTGGGTCGCCAGTAGCCGGTGGGTCTGTGGTTACGCTTGTTGTTGGGTAAACAGAGCAATTTATCAACTCACCATTATGTAATCTAAAGGTTGCTAGATAAAGCTCACTCTAGGAGGAAGAAATGATGGATTCTGTAACAGGTTCGCTAACCAAGTATTTTGATTTTAAAGGTAAGGCGACGCGTAAAGAGTTTTGGACGTTTTATTTCTTCACCTTAATTGTTGCAGTTGTATTTGGCTTTATTGAAGGCTTATCGGGAATTAATGGATTATCTAATCTGACAGCACTTGTCTTAACCATCCCCTCCATATCTTGTGGTGTTCGTAGGATGCACGATGCGGGCAGGAGCGGCTGGTTCATCATTGTTCCGGTGGTTAATTTGATATTTCTGTTATCGGCCTCAGTCCCAGCGGGGAATAAGAATGAAAGTGGAACCGTATAAGATTCAGTCGGTTTGATTGAGGGGAGCGCGTCGTGACTGATGATCAGTATCACGATGACCCCATCGAGGAATTACCCAAGAGAAAACTTCGCAATAATCTTCTGACTCCTGCTGCACTCATTCTTGGTTCTGTCCTCTTCTTTCAGAGCACTCTTGCGGGAAACATTTCACTCAGTTCAGGGACCGGAATTGAATTTGGTCAGGGAGTTTCACAGACCGTTGCTTGCTCTGGGTCAAACAATCTCACGCTCACCCCGTACTCCAATTTCGTCAATGCATCTGGCGGAGGAGGAACGCATTACTTCAATTCCTTAACGGTTTCTGGAATTCCCTCGAGTTGTGACGGCGCACAATTTCAAATTAATGCATATGGAAACAGTAACGCATCGCCTTTGGCACTGTATAACACCACCTCGACGGATGTCATTGTTGCAGATGTTGCCTCGACATTTAGATTAGATATCAGAGCAAGTGGTATCACGTTAACCAATAATTCCTCTTCTTCATTCACGGTAACTTTTGATACTCCCGTTGCAGCTTCAACATCTGTCTTTAAGTTGACGATGCAAAGCACCACGAATTCAGCCCGGACCACATATACCTTAGGTAACACCGGCCCTGGTGGCGGAATGATTTTCTATTACAGCGAAACTGGATTTAATTGTGGTCCCGCACATTCTGCAACCGGTAGCCCATCTGGTGGACTGTGTAATTATCTAGAAGTTGCACCAAGAACGTGGAGCTCCGCTACAGATCCATTAAGAGCTTGGTCAAATGCGAGCGACTACAATTACGATATTGCAGGTGTGACCGTGCAGAGCTCCGGGTTTTACACCACGGCTGGTGTCGGGCTTGGGTACAAAGATTCGCTAGCAATTGTCAGCAATGGCCGTGGCATTGACTCAGCTACGGCGGCTGCTGCCCTTGCGCGTGAGTATCGTGGCGGCTCCAAGAGTGATTGGTATTTAGGTAGTCCAGCCGAATTAAACTTACTCTGTCAGTGGGCTCGTGGTGTAGCGTCAAACGTAACGACTGAATGCATCGGTGGGACACTTAATTCTCCAGTATACGGTGCTGACACGGCGGGAATTCGGGCCGACTTTTACTGGGCCTCCACTCAGGCTACTCCCCCGTCATACGCGTTCACCTTTCACTTCAATCCCAGCAGCACCGTCACGAGATCCCGTCAGAAGTTCACAGACAACTATGTTCGCCCAATTCGCGCCTTCTAGTTTCACGCTCTCCTTATCGCGCTCATTCGCTCAAACCTAGATGTGAGAGACTTACCTTAATTCCTCACACATCAGTGATGAATTTGTCTCAAAGTGAGTGGAGAACGTCGTGACTGAGGATTTCTACCACGATGATCCCAAGGATGAAAATTCGTCTCATGGTTTACGCGCTAAGTTCCTGACTTCATTTGTAGTAATAGTTGCATCCATTCTATTTTTTCAGAGCACGCTTGCTAGCAATCTTTCACTGAACTCTGGTTCTGGCCTTGAATTCGGCCAGGGAGTTTCGCAAACGGTTGTGTGCTCAGGAAACAACTCTCTCAACGTTATTCCTAGCGCTGGATTTGTAAATGGAACTTCAACCGGAACTCACTACTTGGGAAGCGTCACAGTTACTAATATCCCTGCATCGTGTAGCACATTTGATTTGTTTATAAGCGCCTATGACGATTCTGGCACATCCGCCCAACCACTTTTCAGCACAATTACGTCACTACCTGTTTTTGACAATTCTGGAACTTTTTACACTAGTTCTGCGTATTCAAGTTATGTGTCAATAGCTTCTTCTTCGGCGGCCTGCGTTGGTGTCAGTGGAACTTGTTACGGATTTACCGTGACGTTTAAAAATCCATCGCTTCTTGCAACAGACGTAAGCAAAATTGTGATTCAAAGCGGAGCAAACATTATTACCCTGGATTGCTTCCAAATTGCCAAAGAATGTACCTGGACAAGAGTTACAGCCGCAGGCGCGAGAAATTGGCAAAGCATCGGATCTAGCAGCGATGGAACAAAACTTGTTGCAGTTGTTTACGGGGGAGATGTATATACATCCACAGATTCTGGTGCTACCTGGGTCAATAGAACTCCATCGGGAACCGGCCATAATCTTGGGTGGTGGGCGGTGGCCTCGAGTAGTGATGGAACAAAGCTGGCCGCAGGCCTTTATTCTGGACAGATTTATACTTCAACAAATTCTGGAGTTAGTTGGACCTTGCAGACTGGGTCTATCTCGGCAAGCTGGAGATCAATCTCTTCAAATAGAGATGGTACAAAGTTGGCTGCAGCGGCCTTCTCAGGATATATCTACACGTCAACGGATTCCGGAGTCACGTGGGTTGAGAAAACCAGTTCTGGCTCGCGAGCATGGACTGGAATTTGTGTAAGTGACGACGGCCTCAAACTTGCTGCAACTGCGACAAGCAGCGGCCAGATCTATACTTCGACTGATTCCGGTGCAACGTGGACAGCGCGAGATAGTAGCCGGCAGTGGAGTGCAATAACGTGCAGTGATGACGGAACCAAGTTGGCGGCAATTGTTCCTAATGATGGCATTTATATTTCAACTAACTCAGGGGTGACGTGGACTAAAAGATTAAGCTCATCTCAAACCTGGAACATCATCGATTCAAGCAGTGATGGCTCACAATTGATTGCAGGAACTGGTGGTGGGAAAGTTTTTATCTCATCAAATTCTGGTGTTTCTTGGACGACTCAAACTACACTTGGCAATCTTAGTGTTGATGCAGCAGCGGTTAGTGGCGACGGAAATCTGTTTGTCATTGGAGATAGCAACAGTCTCGCTGGTTATTTATACACCGGGAGGTAAGGTGGAGCAGGGATTAGATTTATGGATAGAAAACTTTTGGGCTTAATCAAAGCCACACACTTTGGCCCGACAGTACTTGTAGTCACAATCTCTTTCTTCCTTTCACTTACTCAATTCACTTGGATTGGTTCTCTCCAAGTTGCCGCTGCGATTCTTGCAGGGCAATGTGTTGTGGGATGGTCAAATGACCTTATTGATTCTAAATTAGATCGCGAGGCTATTCGAATTAAGAAACCACTCGTAGCCGGAAGCATCACAGAAAGTACTTTAAAGATATCGATTGGTATCGCACTCGGTTTAGCACTTGTTCTCTCACTTATTGGTCCGCTGGGAGTAATCGGAACACTTCTGCATTTCTTAGGATTACTCAGTGCAACTACGTATAACTTAGGTTTAAAGAAGACTGCATTTTCTGTAGTTCCATATATGGTTTCTTTCGGAACAATGCCATGGGCAATTTACTTGGCAAATGAGAATCAACCTCCAATGTGGTTGTATCTCGACTTCATCCTGATTTCATCTGCTTTCCATTTCCTCAATGTTGTGAAAGATCTAGAAGTAGATGTAGCTCAAGGAGTGAAGGGGTTACCCCAAAGACTGGGAAAAAGCTCAAGTATTGCGATTGCTTTTGCATTGGTTGCTGCCGGAGTCATCACCTTTCTCCTGCGCTAAGTCGTGACTCTCTGGAGTGACCCTGGGGCGGCGCAAACTCACTTCCCTGAGCGCATGTGAAGCGCCCCAACTGGAAATATTCTGCGTTTGCCGTACGTTATATCCCACACGGGAGCTCGTTCCCGTAGTGCTAGCCATAGCTCGAAACTCTAGAAGGAGAAATTAATGCGCAGTTCTAACCCAGTCCTTAGCGGCCGCGGTTTCGCTCGTATCAACCCGCAAGAAATTGGTTCACGCGATCTCAACACAATTGAGAGCCGCCCAACATCTGCACCTATGTCAATTGACGATGTCGTCATTAAGACTGCAGGACTCTTTGCTGTTCTGCTAGCAGTTGGAACTTTTGCATGGAGTGCAAATAGTCCATTGCTTGCACTCATCGGATTTGGCGGCGGATTTATTCTTGCAATGGTGAATTCATTTTCTAAGAAAGTGCGCCCACCTCTTGTTATTGCATATGCAGCAGCGCAAGGTTTGGCGCTCGGCACAATCAGTCGTATGTACGATCAGTCTTATGACGGAATAGTCGGACAAGCTGTAATCGCAACTGCGTGTGCATTTGGTGGAGTACTCATCGCTTATCGCAGTGGAAAGATTCGTGTAACTCCTAAATTCACACGAGTTTTAATCGGCTCACTCATTGGTTACCTTGTATTTTCAATTGCAACTATCTTTATTGGTTTTCCAACTGGAGGCCTTGGTCTTCTGATCGCTATAGGTGGAGTTGCTCTCGCATCTCTATTTATTGTGTTGGATCTTGATCAAATTGAAAAGGCAGTTGCTGCTCGTGTTCCTCAAGAAGAATCATGGCGTTGTGCTTTTGGTTTGATGGTCACACTTGTGTGGCTCTACCTTGAAGTATTGCGTTTGCTTTCGATACTTCGAGGTCGCGATTAATTGATATGTAATTACTGAGGTTGCCCGAGATGCGAAGACCGCGTCTCGGGCAATTTTATTGATACAGCCACTGCAACCATCATGAGCGCTGCTGTGATTGCAAATGCAGGACGGAATCCATAATTATCGGCCACAATTCCTAGGATGAGCGGGGCGATCATTGCTCCAGCATCTCCTGACATTTGGAAGAGTCCTATAACTTGGCCACCTTTGCCCTCGAGAACATCTCCTACGATTGAGGAAGGTGTAGTTGATAAGAAAGCTCCAGCAAAGCCAACGATGACGCAAGCTAGGACGAACATCCAAGAATTGAAGGTGAAAACCAGGGCCAGTGAGAAGAGTGCCAGCAGTGAAGTTCCAAATACTGCAGAATACTTACGACCATTGAGATCTGATAACTTGCCCGCTTTAAGCAGAAAAGCACCTTGAATAATCGTTGTCACCGTAAATCCAAATCCCATAAAGCTTGGACTTACTTTGATTTCTTCAACCATAAATAGTGGAAGCACAGAGCGACTCATTCCAAATAGTGACCACGCAGTACAAAAAGAAATGATGAGTGCAATTCTGTATGGTTTCAACGCCATAGCGCTCTTGAGCGAAACCACTGTCTTGAGCTGTGCTTGTGTTGGCTTTGCAGCAAGTTTTGAATGGCGAAGCAGAACTGCACCAGACAAACTTGCTCCGACAAGTAGTACCCCGTAAATCAGCAGTGGTGCTCTGAGTGAGAATCCAGAGAGAGCGCCACCAACAACTGGCCCTGCCATCATGCCAATAAGAAAAGAGCCGTTGTAAAGAGATTGTGCACGCGCACGGTGATCATCATCGACAGCACGCAGCAGAATTGAACCAGCTGCTACAGAGAACATTGAAGAACCAAATCCTCCAACTGCTCTAAAGATAAGTAGTTGTTCGTAGTTTTGGGCCATACCTGCTGCAAAAGATGTGATGGCAACAAAACCAATACCAGTTGAATAAATCAATCTCTCGCCAAAGTGATCTACGAGTTTTCCCGAAACTAATCCAGCTGAGAAACGTGCAAGTGCGAAAGCCGAAATAATTGCACCCACCTGAGCATGGTTTACTCCAAATGAACGTGCAAAGAGAGGAATTGTTGGAGCGATGATTCCAAAACCCACTGCAACGAAGAACGAAGCAAAAACAAGTACACCAACCTCCCGCGGAAATTCTGCGAAGGGGCTGGTGAACTTAGTTTTCATAACAAGCCAATGAGCTGGACTCGGAACTACCCGAGCGCCTCGCCTGCTGCTTCATTTCGTGCAGATGCATAATCTGCATTGGTGCGAAGTGGTGTTTCACGTAAGTAGAGAGCGGCTATGAAACCGATAGCTACAACAGGGCCAGCTACTAAGAACACCATGTGGAATGAATCCACAAATGCACCGAGGGCGCTCGCTTTACCTTCAGGAGAGAGAGCGCCGATTGCGGCTGTGTTGTTCTGAATCATCTCTGCCTGAGCTGGATCAAAACCTGATGTCAGAAGATAGTGACCTAATCGGTTTGTAAGAATTGTTCCGAATGCCGCTGTACCAAAGACTGAACCCAGTGATCTAAAGAATGTATTTGAGCTTGTTGCAACGCCCATATCCTTGAAATCAACTGCGTTTTGAAGTGCAATAACGATTGTCTGCATGGAAAGTCCAAGACCGGCACCAACCATGATCGCGTAAATTGAAAGCTCCCAATATGGAGTATCAATATCAAGACGCACCATTGCAAGAATTCCAATTGCCATGATTGCAGTTCCCATAATTGGATAACGCTTGTAGTGACCATGCTTGGTAATTAACTTTCCACTCACAATTGATGTAGAAACAATGCCGAGCATCAGTGGAATCAACTTAAGGCCAGCTTCAGTTGCTGAGTAGTTCTTTACTACTTGCATGTATAGAGGCAACATAACAATTGCACCGAACATACCTGCGCCGATAATCGCACCAAGAATTGATGTCAGAGAGAAAGTGTGATTCTTGAAGAGATACAACGGAATTATTGGTTCAATAGCTTTAGATTCCCATTTGAGAAATGCCAGGGTAAGAATTATTCCTGTAAGAAGATAGGTAACTGTCTTTGAGTTAGTCCAACCATCTTGTGGTCCGTAGATTGAAACTGCAAGCAGAGTAGTTGTTACTGCAGTAACAAGTAACAGTGCTCCGAGGTAGTCAATCTTGTGCTCTCGCTTTACCTTTGGAATATGAAGTACTGCTGATGTAATGATGAGTGCTGCAATTCCAAATGGGAGATTAATGTAGAAGATCCAACGCCATCCAGTGATTCCAAGAATGGTTGCGTGGTCAGAGAAAAATCCACCAAGTAATGGACCAGCTACAGATGAAAGACCCCACACAGCACCGAAGTAGCCCTGATAGCGACCACGTTCGCGAGGAGGGACGATGTCTCCGATAATCACGAAGGTAAGGGCCATAAGACCCCCTGCCCCAAGCCCCTGAACAGCGCGAGTGGCAATAAGTTGGGTCATATCTTGTGATGCACCAGCTGCAAATGAACCGATAAGGAATGTCACGATTGCGAATTGAAAAACAATTCTTCGACCATAAAGATCAGAAATTTTTCCATAAAGAGGAGTTGAAGCGGTAGACGTTAATAGGTATGCCGTGACAACCCATGTGTAGTGGTCAAGTCCATTGAAATCTTCGACAATGCTCTTGAGGGCAGTAGACACAATTGTTTGGTCTAGTGCTGCAAGCAACATTCCTGTCATGAGCCCGCCGAGAATAATCATGATCTCGCGGTGGGAGTGTTCCTTGGTAGGTGCATTATGTGTCATAGGTTGTTAAGTTTACCTCGTGAAAACAGTTATCGCGGAAAACCTTGTAAAAACCTATGACAAAGGAAAAGTTCGCGCACTCGACGGACTAAATCTTGATGTTGAAGAAGGCACTGTTTTAAGCGTGCTTGGTCCAAATGGTGCAGGTAAAACAACAGTTGTTCGTATTCTTACAACGTTATTACGCCCAGATTCAGGTAACGCACAGGTTGCGGGCATCGATGTAGTCAATAACCCTGAAAAAGTTCGCGAAGTAATTGGATTGTCAGGTCAATATGCAGCTGTTGATGAGATTCTTACTGGATATGACAATTTAGTGATGTTCGGTGAGTTGTATCACCTTGGCAAGAAACAAGCTGTTGTGAGAGCAAATGAGTTATTAGAACGATTTTCACTGACGGAAGCAGCAAAGCGACCAATCAAAACGTATTCAGGTGGAATGCGACGCAGATTAGATCTTGCGGCATCTCTGATTGTTAAACCTAAGGTTCTCTTTCTCGACGAACCTACTACTGGTCTTGATCCACGCGGTCGCCAAGAAATGTGGGGAGTTATTCAAGAGCTTGTTAAAGGTGGCGTCACTCTTCTCTTAACGACACAGTATTTAGAAGAGGCAGATCAATTGGCTGATGACATTGCAGTAATTGATACTGGAAAAGTTATTGCGCGTGGCACATCTGATGCTCTGAAAAAACAAGTTGGCGGAGAGCGCCTTGAAGTAGTTGTCGAACAACAACATGTTGCAAAGACTATGGAGATAGTTTCGGCGGTAAGTGGTCACAAAGCGGGCCTTGATGAAGGACTTCGTTTGATAACTGCTCCGGTATCTACCGGCTCAGTTGCGCTCTTTGAAGTTTTGAAATCTTTGGATTCAGCTGGCATCCATGCACTTGATGTGGGACTAAAGCGCCCGTCACTTGACGATGTATTTCTAGCCCTGACTGGTCACACAGCTGAAGTAAAGATAGAAGAGAAAGAGGTGAAGAAGTGAGAGCCCTAAACGATATTTACATAATTACCCGCAGACAGCTTCTCCTGCTCTCACGAGTGCCTGAAGTGCTTATCTTCTCAACAATTCAACCGGTGATGTTTGTTCTTCTCTTTAGGTACGTTTTTGGCGGGTCAATTGATACGGGACAACCTGGTGGTTATGTTCAGTTGCTAATGCCTGGAATTTTCGTTCAAACCGTTGCATTTACCCTTGCAGGTACGGCTTCAGGACTTGCTGAAGATATGAAGAAAGGGTTGATTGATCGATTTAGATCACTTCCAATTTCACAATCAGCTCTTGTCATCGGCCGCACGCTAGGAGATTCACTTCTAAACATTGTTGTCTTGGCAGTTATGGGAATTGCCGGTTATGTAGTGGGTTGGCGACCATCGAGTGGAATAGGAAATATTGCACTCGGTTTCCTCTTCTTACTTTTCTTTGGATACGCACTTTCTTGGGTTGGTGTCCTAGTTGGGCTTTCAGCTTCTGATGCTCGTGTCGTGCAGAATGTAAGTTTTATCGTCACTTTCCCACTTACATTCCTATCAAATGCCTTTGCACCAACTACTGGAATGCCACGCGCCCTTCAGTATTTTGCTGAGTGGAATCCAGTTTCAACAATGGTTGCGGCATGCCGTGAACTCTTCGGTCTTGAAAATCAATTTGGGGCAACTGCAGGTTCGTTCCCGAGCGAGCACCCACTCGTGACTTCACTGTTTTATATGGTGGTAATCATGGTGATTTTCGTGCCCTTGAGTTTACGTAAGTATCGCAACTACGCCGAGTAAAAATAAATCAGAGTTAGGCGTAAAACTCAGCTGCCTTGATTTCTACTTTAATTTCGCGACCATTTGGTGCGGTGTAAGAAACGGTTGAGCCAATTTCTGCCCCGAGAACTGCAGCCCCGAGTGGGGACTTTTCTGAGTACACATCAAGATCACCAGAGGAAATTTCACGAGATCCAAGTAAGAACTTCATTTCATCGCCAGCAATCACTGCAGTGACAACCATTCCAGCGCCTACTTTTCCATCCGCACTTGCTGGCGGTGTACCGATGTGTGCGTTCTCAAGCATCTGCTTCAACTGTCGAATACGAGCTTCCATCTTTCCTTGCTCATCACGAGCTGCGTGGTAGCCGCCGTTTTCTTTAAGGTCACCTTCAGCGCGAGCTGCTTCAATCTTTGCGGTGATTTCCTTACGGCCCACACCTTCAAGGTTGGCGAGTTCAGCAGCTAAACGATCAGCTGCTTCTTGTGTAAGCCAAGTCTGTTGTGAACTCATAGACGACAATGCTAGGGGATGTCCTTAAATTAGCGAACTCGGCAACCTGCAATGCCCGCATTAACAGCATAGGCACGCGTAGGAATTGTGACACTTCGTTCTACAAAGCTTCCACCCGCTTCGATGGTGTCTTGAACTTGGCCTACAACATTTTTTTCGTAGTCTCGGGCAGTCAATGTACAGACCACTACATTATTTACGTTATCTCTCTGAATAAAGTAGCGAATGACAGGTTTGCGAGGATCTTGCGTTGAGAAAGAAATAAGCTCACTTCGAACTAGTGGTTGAGCATGATGTAGCCCTGCCCACACAATCCAGATTCCACCAATGAGTGCAAAAGCAATTGCAAACTTGATCCAGGTCCTAGACGGCTTGATTCCATACCTATCGTTGTAATCAAATTGGCCACCATTGAAAGTCATGGGAGAATTCTCTCATGACAAAAGATGTAGAAGTAGGGGTGGCCGGTTCGCTCACAATGATCGTGCTTTTTTCCACGGTCGCAGTTCTATTGAGAAGCTTCTACAAGCGTTATACAAAACTACAAAACAACGGCGATGAGAATCGTGAGAACGAAGGCAGCAATTAAGAAGTTACTACAAGGGCTCCTTGTTCTTGTAATTGTTTCATCATTTATTGGTCTTGGGCTATGGCAGTTAGATCGTGCTCAAGAAATGCGTAACCCAGTGAAAATCACGGTAGATAAGAAACTCTATGAACTGACATCACTTGCGGAATCAACTGAGATAATTCCAGCGGCAAGTATTGGGAAAAAAGTTAATGTCAAAGGAAATTACATTGCTAATTACAAAGCTCCCAACCAAATAGATGGCGGCAAGAATGTATCTGATTGGGAAGTAGCACTTTTACAAACAGAAACAAATCCTGATACCGCGATTCTGGTTGTCCGCGGACTATGGAAAGATCGAATGGTTGAACCACGGGTTGCAATGTCGAACTCAGTTGAAATCATAGGAACTCTCATGCCGCGTCAATTTGATGATCGCGCAGAGAACACACCCCAGCAACTTTCACGTTTAGATAGCAGCGTGCTCGTGAGTTCGGTAGATGCACAGCTCTACGACGGATTTGTCATTGCGACATCTGAAAAAATTAGGGAAGGTTCAATTGAGCGGACCCGCATTTCCCCGCCAAAACTGACATCGGGTGTGCCGGGCTATTACTGGCAGCACATTTCATACGTCGTTGTGTGGTGGTTTATGGCAGGACTGGTCATGTGGATGCCCTTTTATAGGCGACGAGAGAATGAGATTTAGCAAATAAGTTATAGAGTTCTGCCATGACTCAAAGTCCTACAAATGCAGCGCTGACACGTTTTCGATTACTTGCCGTTCTATGCGGCGTGAACTTGCTCTTGCTGATCTTTGGATACATGCCAGCCAAGTATGCCTTTGACGCCATCGAAAGCAATAAGTGGCTGATATTCATCCCTATTGCGCACGGGTATCTATATATTGTTTACATCTTGACTGTCCTACAAATCGGTGTGCAGCGGAAAATGACTTTTATAGCGATTCTCGCTCTGATTGCCGCCGGAACAATTCCGTTCGCATCATTTGTTGCAGAGCGAAAAGTTGTTAAGAAGTACGCGTAAATAAGGCAGACTCCTGAGCGTGCAGGGCTCGTCCTATACCCCCGCCCAGGGGCCTAATCGCCGTGACGTAAACGTTGGATTACATCTCTCCCATTAATGGCGTGTCGCACTAATAGTCCAAATTTTTCGTTCTATCTTTTACGAGTCAGAAGCACCACCCCCTAGTACAACTAAAGAGAATGGTTTGGCATTGGCTACTTCAAAGTCAGCAGCTAGCAAGTCAGCAACTAGCAGGAAGAGCAATTCTGCCCGTAAGACCTATGTTTTAGATACATCAGTGCTCTTGGCGGATCCCGGTGCTTTATCAAAATTTGAAGAACACGAAGTCATCATTCCCATCGCTGTTATCGGCGAATTAGAAACTAAACGCGATCATCCTGAACTCGGATACTTTGCACGAGCAGCCCTTCGCGCCCTGGATGATTTAAGAATCGAACACGGTCGACTTGATACACCACTTACCGTGACTCCAGAAGGTGGAACCCTTTCAGTCGAACTCAATCACACTGACCTGAGCACCCTGCCACATGGATTCCTTAGAGATGGAACCAATGATTCTCGAATCTTGGCCATTGCAAAGAACCTCATGTCAGATGGAAAAAATGTTGTGCTGGTGACAAAAGACCTACCGCTTCGCGTGAAAGCATCATCTGTAGGTGTTGAGGCGCAGGAATACCTGGCTGAACTCGTCTCCAATAGCGGATGGACCGGTATCGAAGAGCTTTCTGTTGGCCACAACATCATCGATGAACTTTATTCATCAGATCGAGCCGATCATGAAGCAGCACATACATTGCCAGTTCACACCGGAATCGTTCTGCACTCTGAAAAAGGAAGTGCACTTGCGCGAATTACCGAGAGCAAACAACTTCAGTTAGTTCGTGGAGATCGTCAAGCTTTTGGTCTACATGGGCGCAGCGCCGAACAGAGAATTGCGCTAGATCTATTGCTCGATGAATCAATCGGAATCGTCTCTCTTGGCGGTCGCGCAGGAACAGGAAAGTCTGCCCTCGCACTCTGCGCTGGCCTCGAAGCCGTCATGGAGAAAAGACTCCATAAAAAAGTAATCATCTTCCGTCCTCTCTATCCCGTCGGGGGGCAAGAGCTCGGGTACCTGCCGGGCAGTGAAGGCGAAAAGATGTCGCCATGGGCCCAGGCTGTCTTTGATACTTTGGGTGCTTTGGTCAGCCAGGCTGTCATTGATGAAATCATTGACCGTGGACTTATTGAAGTCCTGCCGCTAACCCATATTCGAGGTCGTTCCCTTCATGACTCATTTGTCATAGTCGATGAAGCCCAATCGCTAGAGCGCGGAGTTTTATTGACGGTTCTCTCACGAATCGGCCAATCCTCCCGAGTTGTTCTGACTCACGATGTAGCCCAGCGAGATAACTTGCGGGTTGGTCGCCATGATGGAGTCGTAGCGGTCGTTGAGACCCTCAAAGGTCACCCACTCTTTGCCCATGTGACCCTGACACGATCAGAGCGCTCGCCAATCGCCGCTCTCGTCACCGAGATGCTCGAAGGGCCCGCACAGTAAGCGCCTTGTATTCCCTTGGTGAGGCCCTATTTAAATCTCACAGTAACAAATAGGACATTTTAGACATCTCCCTTTCTGACCTGCGGTTTTACCTATCCACAGGGAGCCACTTTCCTGAGAATTTGCGAGCCACGCGAGCCAAAATTTGCGACACACCCCCTGTATTGAAACCCTTGGGCCATTCCCCCCAGGTCACTACCTCCTTTGGAGGTGATGGCGCCATACCTAAAAAAGGACCGAGTGAAGAAAGGAGTCGCCATGATGTCAAAGGTTAAAACCTTCGCCAGAGCAATCGGCGAATTCTTTACTGCCCTTGGGCAAGTCAAACTCTCACGCCGTAGCGCACCTGCTCTCTGGGCAGTGATCGCCGCGATGATCTTTCTTGGTACAGCCCAGCCAACGGCGTACGGTCTTGAATTCCCGATGACCACGCGCCTTGAGCTACCTAATTCTGCAAACCTGACTAGTACGAACTTAACTATTAAAAGTGGAATGCCAAAGGTTTACCTATCCAGCCAGTTATCTGAAATGGCCATCGTTGCCGACATCAGCCGCCAAGTTGAAATGGCTCGCACTGTATCGGGCGCTAAAAAGGTAGCTAAGGGGCTTATGAAGTCTCAGTATTCATGGGGCGAACGCCAGTTCGAATGCCTCAATAGTCTTTGGAAAAAAGAAAGTCACTGGAATTACAGGGCTCACAACTATCGCTCTGGTGCCCACGGAATTCCTCAATCGCTGCCTGCATCGAAGATGGAAGTTATTTCAGATGACTGGCGTACCAACCCAGTGACTCAAATCCGTTGGGGACTTCATTACATCGACCTTCGCTATGACACACCCTGCCGCGCATGGTCAAAATTCCAGCGCAGCCGTTACTACTAAAAACCTTTAGTTTTCGAAGGACCGAGCTTAATTTTCTGGCTTGGAACCAATTGTTAATGGCCTCATTGTTTCGGCAAAGAAATCATTTCCTTTGTCATCGACAACAATGAATGCTGGGAAATCAACAACATCAATTTTCCAGACCGCTTCCATCCCAAGATCTTCAAAATCGAGGACTTCAACTTTCTTGATGCAATCCTGAGCTAGGCGAGCTGCTGGTCCACCGATAGATCCAAGATAAAAACCACCATGCTTGGCGCAAGCATCGGTGACAGCCTTTGAGCGATTTCCTTTTGCTAACATCACAAAAGACCCACCATTGGCCTGGAAATAATCAACGTAGGAATCCATACGTCCGGCAGTTGTTGGTCCAAATGAACCAGATGCCATTCCGGTCGGAGTCTTTGCAGGACCTGCATAATAGACCGCGTAATTCTTTAAGTAATCTGGCATCGGTTTTCCAGCATCGAGCATCTCCTTGATGCGTGCGTGGGCAATATCGCGGGCAACCACGATTGTGCCAGTCAGCGATACACGAGTCTTTACTGGGTGCTTAGAAAGTTCTGCGCGAATTGCATCCATAGGTTGATTGAGATCGATTGAAACAACATTGTCGTTCAGATGTTCATCAGTGGTTTCTGGCAAGAAATGTGCTGGTTCTGTCTCTAGTTGCTCAATAAAGATTCCATCTTTTGTGATTTTCGCTTTTGCTTGGCGATCAGCAGAACATGAGACCGCGATAGCAATTGGCAGAGATGCTCCATGGCGAGGCAAGCGAACTACGCGCACATCGTGGCAGAAGTACTTACCGCCAAACTGTGCGCCAATGCCTAACTTTTGGGTCAACTTAAATACTTCTTCTTCCAGTGCCAGGTCGCGGAAACCATGTCCAGTAGCTGCATCACCTGATGTAGGCAAATTATCTAAGTAGTGAGCGCTCGCAAGCTTTGAAGTTTTTACAGTGTGCTCTGCGCTAGTTCCGCCAATCACAATAGCCAAGTGATACGGAGGACATGCTGCGGTTCCGATGGAACGTAGCTTCTCATCAAGCCAATTCATAAATGAGGCTGGATTAAGTACTGCCTTTGTCTCTTGGTAGAGGAATGACTTGTTTGCACTGCCGCCACCTTTAGCGATAAACATGAAGTTGTATTCATCTTGATGGTCGCTATCGGCATAAATCTCAATTTGCGCAGGCAAGTTATTGCCAGTGTTCTTCTCTTCCCATGTTGTCACTGGGGCCATCTGTGAATATCGAAGGTTTAGCTTGGTGTAAGCGTCGTAAACACCTTGAGAAAGTGCAATCTCATCTTTCGACGATGTTAATACGTATTGACCTTTCTTTCCCATAATCAGAGCCGTGCCAGTGTCCTGACACATAGGAAGAACTCCACCAGCGGCGATATTGGCATTCTTGAGAAGGTCGAGGGCAACAAAGCGATCGTTAGCCGAGCTCTCCGGATCTGTAAGAATCTTTGCTAATTGCTCAAGGTGCTCGCTACGAAGATAATGCGAAATATCGTGAATCGCAGTTTCGGTAAGTAAGGTCAATGCTTCAGCTGAAACCTGTAGGAATTCTTTATCACCCAGTTTTACAACACTGACGCCTTCTTTACCGATGAGGCGGTACTTAGTTGTATCCGGGCCAAGCGGAAGGAGATCTGAATATGTAAATTGTGGAGACATTATTCATCTCCAGATTTTGGAGTAGAAGTTTTTGCCGCATCTAATTTTTTCTTGGCGCCATCTAGCCATTCCTGGCAAATCTTTGCAAGCTCTTCTCCGCGCTCCCACAACTTGAGGGATTCTTCAAGAGTGGCACTGCCATCTTCAAGAGATTCAACAATCTCGGCTAGTTCGTCGCGAGCCTCTTCGTAGCTGGGCTTTGCATCTTTAGCGGCCATGTGCACAATCTACTCTCGATTTACCAAACTTGATTTACAAGACTTGATTAACTGTGGCGCTGGTCTCGCCCTTAGCGACGCGGATTCGTAAGCGAGTACCGCTCTTCACCTTTGCGGCATCGCGCACAATTGCACCATCTTCTAACTGCACCACTGCATAGCCGCGGTCCATAGTCGATTGTGGCGAGAGCGAACGCAGGTGTGCTTTTACGCCCTTTAGCTCCTTCTTCTCAATCTCAAGAATTGATGCAAAACTGCGAATCGAACGATCGCGCCATGCTTTGATTTCATCGCGTCGCGTTGAAACCATGACTGATGGATCTTTCATCACTGGTCGATTGCGCAACTGCGCAATCTGATTTAACTCAAAGTCGATTGTCGAAACTAGCCGGCGGTACATGCGATCACGAATTTTTTCGATATCGCTGATCTCTTGAGCAATATCTGGCACCACACGCTTTGCGGCATCTGTGGGCGTTGATGCTCGGTAATCAGCAACATAATCTAGAAGTGGTGCATCTTTTTCATGGCCAATTGCGCTCACGATTGGCGTTGTGCATTGTGCCGCTAAACGTACAAGTGATTCATCGCTAAAGGGCAGGAGATCTTCAAATGAACCTCCGCCTCGAGTAATGATGATGACATCTACTTCAGTATCGGCTTCTAATTCAGAAAGTGCTGCGGATACCTCTACTACTGCTGCAGCGCCTTGAACTGTTACTTCACGAATTTCAAACTGCACTGCAGGCCAACGCCTACGAGCATTTTCTACAACATCTTTCATAGCATCGGTATTGCGGCCGCAAATCAATCCAACTTTTCGTGGCAAGCGAGGTAGTGCAACTTTACGGTCTGCACTAAATAACCCTTCAGCAGCCAACTTCTCCTTGAGCGCTTCTAGCCGTGCAAGAAGCTCGCCGACTCCCACTTGTCGGATTTCTTTTGCAGACATTGTGAGAGAGCCATTTTTGGTAAACCATGATGGTTTTGCATAGATAACCACGCGTGCATTTGCAGGTAGTGGTTGTACCGACGCCAATACAGTTTTGTAACACATCACCGAAATACTCATATCGGCGCTGGTATCTCGAAGGCGCATGAAAGCCATGCCACCACTTCGTTCGTTCAGTTCTGAGATTTCGCCTTCAATCCAGATTGGGCCTAAACGATCAACATATTCTTTGATTGCTTCAGAGACCACACGCACTGGCGCAGGGGATTCACTTGAAGTTTCGAACATGGGAAGAGCCTATTAGACTGCCGCTTATGAGCAAGAGAGTTTTACTGGCTGCGCCACGCGGATATTGCGCCGGCGTCGATCGAGCAGTTATCGCCGTTGAAAAATCTCTTGAACTCTACGGCGCACCGATTTATGTTCGCAAAGAGATTGTCCACAACAAGCATGTTGTCTCCACTCTTGAACAACGTGGAGTTATTTTCGTCAATGAAACCGATGAAGTACCAGAAGGCGCAACTGTGGTCTTCTCGGCTCATGGTGTTTCACCGGCTGTTCATGCAGAGGCAGCCTCACGAAATTTGAAAACCATTGATGCAACATGCCCTCTTGTTACAAAGGTGCATAACGAAGTTAAGCGTTTTGCTGATGATGAAACTGAAATTCTTTTGATTGGTCACAACGGCCATGAAGAAGTTGAAGGAACAGCTGGAGAAGCTCCAGGAAAAGTTCGCATAGTAGATGGGCTTGATGAAGCTCGTACCGTTATTCCAACTCCAGGTAAAAAACTAGTCTGGCTGACTCAGACCACTCTTTCAGTAGATGAAACTATGCAATCTGTGGCGATCCTGAAAGATCGTTTCCCGGAAATTGCTAACCCGCCATCGGATGACATTTGCTATGCAACACAAAATCGCCAAGAGGCAATTAAGGCAATTGCCCCGCAAGCAGATTTAGTCATAGTTGTTGGATCAACAAATTCTTCTAACTCGGTTCGGCTCGTGGAAGTTGCACTTGAGTACGGTGCAAAAGCTGCATACCTCGTGGATTATGCGGCAGAGGTCAAGGAAGAGTGGTTAGAAAAGGCAGAGATCGTTGGCGTGACAAGCGGTGCATCGGTTCCAGAAATTCTTGTGACAGATTTACTCAACTTTTTAGATATGCACGGTTACAACGATGTGCAAGAGATTAAGGCAACCGAAGAATCACTTCTCTTTGCGCTACCAAAAGAGCTTCGCAAGGAACTCAATAAAGGGTAGTTACTAGCTCTCTACTGCACGCTTTGAAGGACGGCTCTTTGCTTTCTCATTAAGGAACATAAACCAGGCATAAAGTGCGCTGACCAACAAGAACGGTGCGACGCTAGCAAGGGAAGCGACGAAATCAACACCAACTCTTGTAGGGCGAAGACCATCGCTAAGAATTGTCATGAAAAGTGCTGTAGATGCAAAAGCGATAGGTGGAGTAACTGCTGCAACATAGCGAGTGCCTGATCGGCCATAGGTCACGCCACCGTATGTGACAAGGGCGATGATTAGACCTGAAATGACTCCAGTGCCTGAGCGAATCCACATTTCAAGTGAGACAAAGATAAAGATGAAGAGAGATTGAAGGAAAACCACCCCCTCTTTCTTTAGGCCTGGACCTGGGATGGTGGGCTTCTTTATTGTTCTTGTCTTCATTTCTTTATTCCTCTACTACTTCTACATCAATGAAATCATCTGGTCCATCGAGTTCTGCGTTCTGCAATTCGCGCACCTTGGCAGGAGATTCTGGGTACTCGATTGCGAGCTTATCTTTATCTCCAGCAACGCCAAGTTTATTGATTCGACGAGCAGGTGCAAGAACAGTTTTTTCAGCAGTGGGAATGAGATCTTCGTAAGCCTTTGATGTTGAGTTAATCGCTTTTCCAACAGCCACAATTTTCGAATGCAACAAAGTGATGTTCTTTAAGAAGGTCGCTGCCACCTTGGTGATGTCATCTGCATTTTCTGCAAGTTTATTTCGGGTGAATATATGCCCCACGGTGCGCAGTAAGGCCATCATGGATGTTGGGGTTGCAAGTGTGACGCCAACTTTAAATGCCTTTTCAAGCAGTAGCGGATCAAGGCGAAGTGATTCTGCAAGGAGGGTTTCAAAGGGGAGAAAAAGCACGACGAAATCAGGCGAGTTCTGAGACTTGTGATATCCGCGCTTGGAAAGAGCATCTACATGCTTGAGCAAATCCTTAGTGTGCTGCAGCAGTAATTCATCGCGCTCTGCTTGGTTATCGGTACCGAAAGCTTCAAGGAAGCGATCGAAGGGAAACTTGGAATCGATGAAAAGCTTTGAACCACCTGGCATTGCAACAGTGATATCTGGGATGCCTGAAGAGTCAGCATCGGTTGTAGAACGCTGTGCCACATATTCGTGATCTTCGCGTAACCCAGCTTGCTCCAATAAGAGCTCGAGTTGGGCTTCTCCAAATTTTCCACGTGTCTGCGAATTAGAGAGAGCACCCGCAATTTTCTTAGTTTCATCAAAGAAAGTTGTAGATGCTTTACGCATCTCATCAATTGTGCCAATGAGTTGAGTTTCAGAAGCAACTCTCTTCTCTGCAGCATCTTGCGCTTGAGCACGCATGCGCTCGACAGTAGTTTTCATTTCCTCCATCTGCGTTGCAATCTTGGTTTCATTTTCATTCTTTGCTTCTGCCATCTTTAAGCGATCTTCAGATGCTTTGAGTAAGACTTTTACATCGTTGAGTTCTTGCGAAATTCGCGACGAATCACCACCACTTGATGCAGATTTAATTCTGGCAATCCACATACCGAGGGCAAGGCCAATAAAGAGGCCAATAATGAGAGTTATTAAGGTCACGAGTGCGCTGGACATGAGGCAATCGTGGCAGGAAGGGGTGACAATCACGCGTAGGCTGTCCTACTTATGAGCCTCTCAATTGGAATCGTCGGACTCCCGAATGTAGGAAAGTCGACCCTATTTAATGCTCTGACCAAGAACAATGTCCTGGCTGCCAACTATCCCTTCGCCACGATCGAGCCCAATGTTGGCGTCGTAGGCGTACCTGACGAACGGTTGGCCAAGCTGGCAACCATCTTCGGCTCTGAGAAGTTACTGCCAGCGGCGCTCTCATTCGTTGATATTGCCGGCATCGTAAAGGGTGCATCAGAAGGTGCTGGTCTTGGAAATAAGTTCCTTGCAAACATTCGCGAAACTGATGCAATCTGCCAAGTTATCCGCGTCTTTACCGATGGCGATGTCGTACACGTTGATGGTCGCATTGATCCTTCCAGTGATATCGAAACCATTAATACTGAACTCGCGCTCGCTGATTTACAGACAATCGAAAAAGCTATTCCACGACTTGAAAAAGAGGCACGCGTTTCCAAAGAGAAGGCACCTATCCTTGCTGCGGTAAAAGAGGCGAATGATTGGCTGCAATCAGGTAAGCCACTTTCGCAATCAAAAATTGATCGTGCACTTTTACATGAACTTCATTTACTAACGGCTAAACCATTCTTATATGTATTCAATGTTGATGCAGCAGAACTTGCCGACGTAGATCTGCGCGCAAAATTATCAGCACTTGTTGCACCTGCCGAGGCAATTTTCTTAGACGCAAAAACTGAGGCAGAACTTGCTGAGCTCTCTGATGAAGATTCTCTAGAACTTTTGCAAGCAATTGGCCTTACTGAACCGGGTCTTGCAACACTTGCACGCGTTGGATTCGACACTCTTGGTTTACAGACTTATTTAACTGCAGGTCCAAAAGAAACACGTGCCTGGACTATTCATCAAGGCGATACAGCCCCAATGGCAGCTGGCGTCATTCACACAGATTTCCAAAAAGGTTTCATTAAAGCTGAAATCGTTTCTTTTGCCGACTTGGTAGAAGCGGGCTCAATGGTCGAAGCGAAAGCTAAGGGCAAAGTGCGTATGGAAGGCAAGGAATACATCATGCAAGACGGAGACGTAGT
>WLPI01000015.1 GCA_009698845.1 Actinomycetota bacterium | reverse complement strand
GGCCCGACAGTTGATATTAAAGATGGCGCAGTAGAAGGATGGTCTTTTGTTTTTAGCAATGATGACATTCCATCAGTGGCACCATCTGTAGCTCCAAGTTTTGAGAAGATTTGCGGATCGACAAAATCGGTTGCTGGTAAGAAAAGAATTGGGCTCGTGATTGATTTTGGCAAAAAGTCATACGCGCCGGCAGGAGAGAAGGTCCAGAAAACTATTGTTCGCTGCGTAGTTACCGCGAAAAATTCTCAAGGTATCGATGTACTCGGCCAAGTTGTCAAAGTCAGAGCTGGATCTTCAGGACTTATCTGCGGATTTAATGGCTATCCCAAGAAGGAATGCGGTGTGGAAATAGAGACTCCTGCTGCACTTCTTAAATAGTAAATTGATTCAAGAATGAAAGCACCGCTACACCCACTTACGCTCTGGATTTGGGCACTTCTCTTAGCTATAGGAGTCATCACTCTGAATAGTTCTTGGGTTGCCCTATTCGTAGTGGGTGTAGCAGTTGCTGTTTATTTGATTCGTCTAGATGGAGCACCGTGGAATGCGACTTTTTGGTGGTCCATTCGAATTGCACTTGCAATAGTTTTTGTCAGACTCATAGTTGGCGTTGTAATTGGAGTCCCAATTCCCGGAACCACCCTCTTTTCAATTCCGCGAATCTCACTTCCCCAGTGGATGCCCGGGATTCGCATCGGTGGTGATGTCACTCTAGAACGCCTCTCCTCATCTGCGCACGAAGGATTGATCATCGCAACCATGATTGTTCTATTCGGTGCAGCGACCGCGCTTACTAGTCCTCATAAGTTGCTGCGGGTATTGCCTATCTTTGTTTATGAAATCGGCGTCACGCTGGTTATTGCAACATCAGTGTTCCCGCAATTAGCTCAGAGTTTGCACCGCATAAGAAATGCGCAAAAAATGCGAGGAATCGAGAAGATTTCCATCAGGACAATCGCATTGCCATTACTCGAACAGTCGCTCTCACGATCTCTATTGCTCGCTGAATCTATGGAATCACGGGGTTTCGGAGTTCACGGCAAGCGTTCCCGTTATAAGCCATCGCCATGGAATTTTCGTGACTCGATGGTCGTACTCGCCTCGCTTTCACTCTGCATTGTGATGGTCGCTGCATGATTAAATTTTCAAATGTTTCTCTGATTTATCCCCAATCAACGAAGACGGTTCTCGAAGATTTGTCATGTGAGATTCAAGAGGGAGAAATGGTCCTCGTTATTGGACAGACAGGTTCTGGTAAATCTTCTCTGCTCAGGCTCGTCAACGGCCTAGTCCCCCATCACACAGGTGGAATCCTCGCGGGAGACATTTCTGTAGATGGAATTTCTACTCGTGAAGTTCGTCCGGGAAATCTCGCACATCTTGTTGGAATCGTGGGGCAAAATCCAATTAATGGTTTCGTCACCGATGTTGTGGAAGAAGAGCTGGCATTTGGCATGGAGGCGCTCAATATTCCACAGGATGTTATGCGAAAGCGTGTAGAAGAAGTCCTAGATTTACTTGGGCTCAATGCAGTTCGCAATAGAAATATCGCAACACTCAGTGGGGGCGAACAGCAGCGAGTGGCAATCGGTGCCGCCCTCGTCATGCATCCAAAAGTTCTGGTTCTTGACGAACCAACAAGTGCATTAGATCCCATTGCAGCCGAAGAGGTTTTATCAATACTTCATCGCCTAGTGCACGATCTAAGTGTCACCGTAATCATTGCCGAACATCGATTAGAGCGCGTGATCCAGTTCGTTGATCGCATAATTTACATCGAAGGTAACGGTGAAACTTCCATCGGAAGTGCAGAAGAAATTCTCGCTCGTTCCGCTCTTGTTCCACCGATTATCCGACTCGCACGTGCTCTTAACCTGCAAGAAATCGGCACAAGCGTGCGAGATGTTCGCCGCCATACAAGTCACCTACGGGAGATACCAACTTCGGAATCCGGCCCGACAACAGTTGCCAACACAAGCACGTCGAAAACGGTAGTGGATGTAAAAAAAGTATCGCTGAGCTATGGCCAGACTGATGCACTTAAACAAGTCAGTGCATCAATCGCATCTGGAGAGATAGTTGCCGTCATGGGTAGAAATGGGGCGGGCAAGAGTTCGCTTCTTGAACTTATTGTTGGTTTGCATCGCCCGACGCATGGCGGTGTCAGAGTCCTTGAGCAAGATCCATCGGTACTTGGTGCAAGTGCTCGGAGAGAAATGATTGGCTATGTTCCTCAAGAGCCGAGTGATCTGCTCTATCTGCAGAGCGTCGCTCAAGAATGTCATCAAGCAGATCGCGATAGCGGTCTCACTCCTGGAACTACCTTCTCATTCTTGGGACGCTTGGTACCGAATATTTCAGAGACTACGCATCCCAATGATTTATCTGAAGGTCAACGATTAGCGCTGGTTCTGAGCATTGTTCTTTCATCTAATCCGCATCTACTGGTTCTTGATGAACCCACCCGCGGACTTGATTACCAAGCAAAGAATTTATTCATGCTTGCTCTGAAAGAATATGCTCAAACGTTAAACAACCCAGTCATTCTCGCCACTCACGATGTCGAATTGGTCGCGGAGTTAGCCGATCGAGTTATCTTTGTCGCAGAAGGTGAAATCGTCGCCGATGGAAGCACTCTTGACGTGCTCTTAAGTTCACCAGCATTTGCTCCACAGGTAGCAAAAGTGATGTCCCCGAAGCCGTGGCTCACTGTTGATGACGTTATTGCGGCTTTAGGTACTCAACTGTGAAGACAAAGAACATTTTTACATTTTCTGGATCAAGTCTTGTCGTCCTCATTCTCGCAAGTGCCATAAGCGCATGTGGCTTCATCTGGCCATTTTTAGTTTCTGATTCCATTAGCCGTCCACAATGGTTGTTTATTCTCGCCACTCCGGTGGCTCTAGCAATCTTCATGATTGGCGTGAGTAATGGGAATTTAGATGCAAAATCTGTCGCTTTGTTGGCTGTTCTCTCGGCTCTGATTGCGGCACTGCGCCCACTTGGAACTGGAGCGGTCGGCATCGAACCAATGTGGTTTGTATTGATTTTAAGTGCACGAGTTTTCGGTCCATCATTTGGATTCCTACTCGGTGCGTTATCCATGGTGCTATCAGCACTCATCACTGGTGGAATAGGCCCATGGCTTTCATATCAAGCCTTTGCAGCAGCATGGATTGGTTTGGGCGTTGCATGTATCCCCCGCAAGATTCGAGGCAAGAAAGAGATTGCTGCCTTAGTTGTGTATGGAATTCTTGCGGCTGAGTTCTTTGGGATTGCAATGGATCTTCAATTCTGGCCTTGGTACTTAGGCGTCGATAGCCAGCTTTCATTTCAAGCAGGAGCTGCAGTCTCAGAAAACCTAAGAAATTTCTTGACCTATCATTTTTATTCTGCGATGGCATGGGATATACCCCGTGCGATTTTTACCTCGTTACTACTGATTGTCGCTGGAAAGCCCATTCTGCATACTCTTCGAAGAGCACATACTCGGGCCCGATTTCTTACTCCCGTTGAATTCCGTGAAGTTAGCGAACGCGAGATTGCACCATTGGCAACGCAACAACTTCGGCAGAGCTAATTCTCCCTCGCACATCAATCGTCAAAGTTGTTCCAATTTCACATGATGGTTCGACCAATGCCAGGGCTATCCCAACTTTGAGAGATGGAGAGAAAGTTCCGCTCGTTACCTCGCCGATTTCCTCACCCTGAGCGTTCATTACTTTCATGCCTGCTCTTGGAATCCCGCGATCGAGAGATCTCAGGGCACGCAAAACTCTGACTTTCTTCTCTTCTCGTTGCGTGAGTAGCGTCTTCTGTCCTCTGAATTTTTCCTTCTTCCACCCAATCGCCCAGCCAGCACTGGCCTGAACTGGAGTAATTTCAAGAGAGAGTTCGTGTCCATGAAGCGGGTAACCCATTTCAGTGCGCAGAGTGTCACGAGCACCAAGGCCACAAATAAGTCCATCAAATTTTGCTATCTCAGATGTAAGTGCATCCCACACGCGTGTTGCATCTTCCCAACGAGGTACAAGTTCATAACCGTGTTCTCCGGTATATCCCGTGCGACACAAAATTACTTCACAGCCAGCAATCTCAATCCGTGTAAATGCCATGTAGCCCAAGGAAACTTCAGCTCCCAAATTCTTCAGCACGTCCGCAGATAGTGGGCCCTGCAAGGCAAGTACACCAAATTTTTCATGTAAATTTTCAATCGTAATTCCAGCAGGCACATTGGATTGTAGAACTGCCACGACATCCGATGTATTTGAAGCATTTGGAATGAGGAAGAAATCGGTGACTGAATTCTGGTACACAATGAGATCGTCAACCACGCCACCATCTTCATTGCATAAGAGCGTGTATTGGGCTTTGCCATCTTCAATGCGATTGAGATCGTTTGTAAACATCTCATTGAGGAACTCTCGCGCGCCAACACCAGTCACCTTCGCTTTGCCCAAGTGAGAGACATCGAATAACCCAACTCGTTCACGCACAGAGGCATGTTCGGCGAGAACTCCCCCACCTGGATATTCGATAGGCATCAACCAACCGCCGAAATCAGCCATCTTGGCGTGAAGTTCGAGATGCCTTGCATGCAAAGGTGAGTTTTTCACAATCACAACTTACACTTGCACCCACCGCATAATCCGTAACGCCATAGATCAAAAGGGAGTCAAGAATGACAACCATCCGCCTTTCAGACGGAATCGTCAAAGACGATGTGTTAGTTGTAGGGCTCGCATCAAAATCTTCAAAAGGAACTCTCCAGATTGAATCCGGAGACTTGGCGCTGGATACAAAATCTCTTCTTCAAACCTTGAGCGACCTTGGTGCTACCGGCAAGGCAGATGAAGTCATCAAAATTCCTGGAAGTTCGACCAGACTGCTTGTATTTACCGGACTTGGAAAGAGTTCAACAAAGTATGAGAACGAAGCACTGCGACGTGCATCCGGTGCGGCAGCTCGAGCGCTAGCTGGAAACTCTTCAGCAACATTTTCCCTTCCTGCTAAAGATAAGCACTCGATTCGAGCGATTGCCGAGGGCGCGGCGCTTGGTAACTACGCGTTTAGCGCATTTAAGGGATCTACAAAGAGCGATCAGAAAACGCCACTGAAGGCAATCACAATCCACACGGCACTAGCTTCAATCGCAGAAGTCAAGCAAGAGGCGAAATCTGCCGAAGTCATTGCGCAATACACAGGACTTGTTCGCGACTTGATTAATACCCCACCAAGTCATTTAACGCCTGAATCTTTCTGTTCGGCAATTTCTGAAGCGGTAAAGAAGGCAGGTGGTGCATCGATTGGCCTCAAGGTTTCTGTGATGAATGAGAGCCAGTTGAAATCAAAAGGGTTTGGTGGAATCACTGCGGTAGGACAAGGGTCGGTTAATCCACCTCGATTACTGAATATTTCTTACACTCCTAAAGGTGCGAAGGCTGCAAAGAAATATGCCTTCGTAGGCAAGGGCATTACTTTTGACACAGGTGGACTAGCGCTTAAGCCAGCACTTGGTATGGAGGCGATGAAATCAGATATGAGCGGAGCAGCTGCAGTATGTGCGGCAACTATCGCAATCGCGTTATTGAATCTTCCTGTCGAAATTGATACGTGGGCACCTCTTGCAGAAAACATGGTGAGCGATACAGCAACGCGTCCGAGCGATGTCATCACTATGTACGGCGGGAAAACGGTAGAAGTACTTAATCCAGATGCGGAAGGTCGTCTGGTGCTCGGAGATGCTCTCGTAAAAGCCCAGGAAGAAAAAGGCCTAACTGGGATTATCGATGTCGCAACACTCACTGGTGCCCAAGTCGTAGCACTTGGTACAAGAACTAGCGCAGTGATGACTAACAATGAAAAATTCTCCGCTCAATTTTTGAAACTTGCTGAACACACTGGAGAAGCATTTTGGCCAATGCCTCTACCTATCGAATTACGAGCATCACTTGATTCTCCAATTGCAGATATGGCAAATATTGGCGAACGCATGGGTGGAATGTTGGTCGCTGGACTATTCCTAAAGGAGTTCATCGCTGAAGATCTTCCTTGGCTACATCTAGATATTGCTGGACCTGCCTACAACGAGGGCCAGCCACATGGTTACACCCCAGTAGGGGGCACCGGAATTGCCCTTCGAACATTGGTTGCCCTCGCGGAATTGAGTGAGTAGTGGCACTTTCTCAGCGTCGTTGCCGCGTTAGTAAACGGGCGTGAAGGCTGGCAAGATAGGCCCGTTGATGACATATCTATCCAAGCTAGAAGGAGCCACTCGGTGTCGAATTTTGATCTCGTAGTTCTCGGTGGAGGTAGCGGCGGTTATGCGGCGGCCCTTCGTGGAGCACAGCTTGGATTATCTGTCGCTCTCATTGAGAAGGACAAGCTCGGTGGAACCTGTCTCCATCGTGGCTGTATCCCAACAAAAGCTCTCCTTCACGCAGGTGAAGTTGCAGACAGCGCTCGCGAATCTTCTCAGTTTGGTGTCAACGCAACTTTCAACTCAATCGATATGGCTGGCGTTAACTCGTATAAAGATGGCGTAATCGCCGGACTTTATAAAGGCTTACAAGGTCTGGTTAAGTCGCGAAACATTACTTTCGTAGAAGGCTCTGGGCGATTGGTTTCAACTAACACTGTAGAAGTTAATGGCACTCAATACATTGGTAAAAACATAGTTCTCGCCACGGGTTCATATGCACGAACACTTCCTGGTTTAGAGATTGATGGACAAAAAGTCATGACCTCCGATCACGGTACAAAGCTTGATTACGTTCCAAATAGCGTAATCGTTTTGGGTGGCGGAGTAATCGGATGCGAATTCGCATCAGTGTGGAAATCTTTCGGTACCGATGTCACAATCATTGAAGGCCTTCCACATCTTGTCGCTCTCGAAGATGAATCTTCCAGCAAGTTACTAGAGCGTGCATTTCGCAAACGTGGAATTAAGTTTGAACTCGGAGTCAGATTTAAGTCTCATCGCGTTGATGCCAAAGGCGTGACTGTCACTCTTGAAGACGGCCGTGAATTTACTGCGGATATCCTCCTTGTTTCAGTGGGTCGTGGACCTGTTACTGACGGTCTTGGCTATCAAGAAGTTGGCATCACAATGGATCGTGGATACATCACAGTCGATGATCATTGCCGCACAAATATCCCCGGAATTTTTGCTGTCGGTGACATCATTCCAACTCTCCAACTTGCTCACGTTGGATTCCAAGAAGGAATTCTTGTCGCAGAGACAATTGCAGGACTTAATCCTCGTCCAATTAATTATGATGGCGTACCTCGCGTTACGTATTCAGAACCAGAAGTTGCTTCTGTTGGACTATCTACGAAGTTAGCAAAAGAGCGCGGTTACGAAGTTGTTGAGCTCGATTACAACTTGGCTGGAAACGGTAAGGCTCAGATTCTCAAGACCGCTGGATCAATTAAACTCGTCGCGCAGAAGAACGGACCTATTCTTGGAATTCATATGGTCGGAGCTCGCGTCGGTGAACTTCTTGCCGAAGCACAATTAATCTTTAACTGGGAAGCATCAGCAGATGATGTTGCTCCACTTGTACACGCACATCCAACTCTGTCAGAGGCTATGGGCGAAGCTCATATGGCTCTTGCAGGCAAACCACTTCACGCGCACGGTTAAGTAAGAGGAGAAACTAACTATGACATTCTCAGTGACAATGCCAGCTCTCGGTGAGAGCGTAAGTGAAGGAACTGTTACACGTTGGCTTAAAAATGAAGGCGACATGGTCGCAGTCGACGAGCCACTCCTAGAAGTTTCAACAGATAAAGTCGATACCGAGATTCCTTCCCCAGTTGCAGGAATACTTTCAAAGATTGTTGTTGCCGTAGATCAGACTGTTGCAGTTGGCGCCGAGTTGGCTGTTATTTCAGATTCCGGAACAAGTGCTGCGCCAGTTTCTGCGCCAGTTTCTGCGCCAGTTTCTGCGCCAGTTTCTGCGCCAGCACCCACTCCTCCACCAGCGCCTGTAGCAGCACCAGTTGCTGTTCCTGTAACCCCAGCACCAGTTGCACCTGTTGCAGCACCATCAGGTGCGGGAACAGTAATCACTATGCCAGCACTGGGTGAATCCGTTAGCGAGGGAACAGTTACACGTTGGCTCAAGAACGTTGGGGATTCAGTTGCAGTTGATGAAGCGCTCCTCGAAGTTTCTACAGATAAAGTTGATACAGAAATTCCTTCACCTGTTGCAGGAACGCTGCTTGCAATTGATGTTGCAGTAGATACAACTGTTGCAGTCGGTGCGCGACTTGGACTAATTGGTGCAAGTGGCGCCGCACCTGTTTCTGCCCCCGCACCAGTAGTGACTCCACCTGTTTCTGCTCCGGCACCTGTAGTGTCCGAACCAATAGCTCAGGTTCAGGTGGCACAGGTTCCTCCTCAGGTTTCTACTCCAGTCGCTGTGCCTGTAACGCCTGCACCTGTTGCAGTGTCACAACCACAAGATGCTTATGTAACTCCGATTGTAAGAAAACTTGCGAATGATCTTGGTGTAAATCTTGCCAATGTAAAGGGAAGCGGAATCGGCGGACGAATTCGCAAAGAAGATGTGATGGCTGCAAAGCCTGCAGGTGCGCCATCAGCATCCGCGCCAGTTGCTCAATCACCTTCACAGACTCCACGACCAGCTGCTGCAGTTGCATCGCCACTTCGCGGAACAACAGTGACTATGTCTCGACTTCGCAAAGTGATTGCTGCTCGTATGGTCGAGTCACTACAAGTGTCTGCACAATTAACAACAGTCATCGAAGTAGATGTCACAAAAATTGCACGTCTTCGCGATCGTTCTAAGGCTACTTTTGAAGCGCGCGAAGGTGTAAAACTCTCATTCCTTCCATTCTTTGCTGTTGCTGTGTGTGAAGCGCTCAAGCAGCACCCAGTTCTCAACTCATCGGTTGAGGGAGATCAGATCATTTATCACGGCGCAGAGCACCTTGGTATCGCAGTTGATACAGAGCGCGGTTTGCTCGTTCCTGTCATTCATAATGCAGGAGATCTCAACATGGGTGGCGTTGCTCGCAAGATTGCAGATCTTGCGGCTCGTACTCGCGATAACAAAGTGACGCCAGATGAACTCGGTGGCGGCACATTTACATTAACTAATACAGGTTCTCGTGGCGCTCTCTTTGATACTCCAATTATAAATCAGCCACAGGTTGCAATCCTTGGATTAGGTGCAATAGTGAAGCGACCAATGGTTGTTAAAGGCGAAGATGGTGGCGAGACAATTGCAATTCGTTCAATGGTTTATCTTGGACTCTCCTACGATCACCGAGTTGTAGATGGCGCAGATGCTGCTCGCTTCTTGGTAACACTCAAGGAACGTCTTGAAGGTGGAGCGTTCGAGTCAGATCTAGGACTCTAATCTGATGCCAGTTCCACAACGTATTGCAATTACTGGTGCCTCCGGATTAATCGGAACAGCTCTTGTTGGCTTTCTCAAAAGTGAAGGTCACACAGTTCAGAAGCTTGTTCGACGTCCTGTTGTATCACCTGATGAAATTCAGTGGGATCCAAAAACTGGCTATGTAGATATTGACGCACTGCGCGGCGTTGATGCTGTAATTCATCTTGCCGGCGTGGGTGTTGGCGATAAGCGATGGAGCAAGAAATATAGATCTGAGATTTTGAACTCTCGCCTACTTGGCACAACAGCAATTGCCAATGCTGTGTCAGAAGTCAAACCTCAAGTATTCATCTCTGCCAGTGCAATCGGCTGGTATGGTGAATCAGGTAATCGTGCTGTCGTTGAAAGTGATCGCGTTGGAGATGACTTCCTGGCTGCAGTGTGTCGTGAATGGGAAGGTGCTGCAGACCTTGCTTCAGGAGTTCGCACAGTAAAGATTCGTACAGGATTGGTGCTAGATCCAACTGGAGGTGCACTTGGAAAAATGTTGCCTCTTTTCCGACTTGGTTTGGGTGGAAAACTTGGATCAGGAAAGCAGTGGTGGTCTTGGATTACTTTGCACGATGTAATCCGCGCAATTGCATTTATTTTGGAGCACAAGATTGAGGGTCCCGTAAATCTGACCTCTCCAAATCCCGTCACGAATCAAGAGTTCACATCCGCACTCGCGCGTGCGATGCACCGTCCCGCGCTCTTTCCTGCGCCAGCGATCGGGTTGAAAATTGCTTTAGGTGGTTTCTCTTCTGAAATCTTGGGAAGTAAGAAAGTTATGCCTCAGGCGCTTTCTGATGCAGGATTTACCTGGGACTACCCACACATCACAAGCGCGTTAAGCGCTCTTATTCAAGAGTAATTCCTGCGCTGCTAAGCGCCCAGATAGCAACGCTCCATCTTGTGACGGGGATGTTCGAAAATCGCCTGCAAGAAATACTCGCTCTGAAATTCGTGCTGTTGCGACGGAGTGATCTCCTACTCCAAAAATTGGTAGCGATTTTGGAATGTCGTACTTTGCAATAAGTGGCCACGCTTGAGTCTGAGTCCCCCACATCAACGCGAGATGTCTTCTGACTTCAGATTCAGAGGAGTTCTCAATCGTTGTACTCGAAAGCAATGAACGTCCTTCCGGAGAGTAAGAATTCACAAGATTTGAAATGACTATCGAGTTGATCACTGGTCCACGATGATCAGCATCAATCAACAATCTCTTCGAGCCACTGAAATCTAATGGAACTTCGTGATACCACGTTGTGCTACTTGCCAATTTGGGTACCGCAGAAATATCTAGTAACTGCGCAGCGGTGGTTACATCAGTTGCCACAATTACTTCTCTACCTGCAAACTCTTGTAACGAATCTACGCGACGGTTTAGATGAATCTTTTTCACTCGAGTGCTTAACTGTTGAGTAAACGCACCAACACCCCCCTGTGGCAACCCAGGTGCGCCCGTGATAAAAGAGCGGATGAGATTCTTACCAGTCACGGCATCTATGCCGGTCAATGGAGCAAGAAATACACCTGTAAGAAATGGGCTGAGAATCCGTGTGTAAAGATTGCCCAGTTTGTCTAACTCATCTGCGACAGATTTTCCAGAATTAGAATTAGAGGCCAGATACTTTAGAAAAGCGAGTTTTTCACCCATCGTTCCAGTGCGATTTCCCAACGCTGACATTGGAGCGACTCTTGGATCGCCGATCGAAAAACGTTGATCTCCTAATGAATAATCAATCACCCGAGGAGCGCGGGTAAATGCAATTTCTTTGATTATTCCTAAGCGGACAACTTCTGGATACTTCGCATTGATGAGTTGAAAACCGTGATCGAGAGTAAAGCCATCAATAGTGTCACTCGCGACTCGTCCACCTACTCTAGAAGAGCTTTCGATGACTTCAACTTCTCTTCCAGCGTTCTGCAGAGTAATTGCGGCACTGAGCCCCGCTAAGCCAGCTCCAATAACTACAACACTCATGCAGAACTACTTGTTTTGCAGTTTTGAAGGCCACCAGATTTTAGGACCGATCTCATGTACGAGTGCCGGAACCAAAATTGAGCGAACAATGATTGTATCGAGGAGAACGCCAAAGGCCACTGCAAAACCAAGTTGCGCAAGTGGGACCAGTGGAAGTAATCCAAGTACTGCAAAGGTAGCTGCAAGAACAATTCCAGCCGATGTAATCACAGCACCTGTTACGGTCACGCCTTTAACAACTCCGGCACGTGTTCCAATCCTTGCCGACTCCTCACGTACACGGGTCATCAAGAAAATGTTGTAGTCAATACCCAGAGCTACTAGGAAGATGAAGGCGAAGAGTGGGAATGAATTATCTCCGCCGGCGAAACCAAATACATGGTTAAAGACGAGTGCACATACACCCAAAGTTGCAAAGTATGAGAGAACAACGGTTCCAAGAAGAACTATTGCACTGAGAATACTTCGTAAGAGAAGCCCCAAGATGATGGTGATGACAATCAAGATGATCGGAATAATTGTCTTGTTATCACGATCATTTGCCTGGCGTACGTCGTAGTACACCGCGCTGGTTCCACCCACTAGAGCGGTGGGATCTGCTGCTTTAGCAAGTCGCCGAATCTCGGGAACATCATTACCCGCTTCAACGCTATCTGGCGCCTTGTTCAGAGTCAGATTCAATATCGCCCTATTGTTCACAATCTTCACCTCTGGCGCTGGTTGACCCGGAACCGGGAAGCCATCTAATTGTGGTGAAACATCCGTTACTCCGGGGGCGTTCCTGACCGCATCTGTTACCGCTTGAATTTTATCGGCACTGACTACAACCTGAGTGGGGTCACCTTGTCCGCCCGGGAAGTGCTTTTCCAAAAGTTTTTGACCAACAACTGATTCTGGATTTCCGGTAAATGTATCTACCGTTCCTAATCCATCGGTTTTCAAAGTAGTTGATGCAAATGCGAAGAGCAGAAGAATGGCTGCAGTGACTACCCATGACCTACGTGGATTGCGACCAATGGAATTTCCTACCTTTGACCACATACCTTCAAGCACGTGATCATCGCCATCATTACGTGGCACACGGGGCCAGAACAACCAGCGACCAAAAATCAACATCAGCGCTGGCAATAAAGTTAAAATCGTAATCATGGAGACGACAATTCCAATTGCACCAATAGGACCCAGGCTTGCTGTGTTGGTTAATTGGCTAAAGAGGAGAACCATAAGCGAGATTGCAACGGTGGAGCCAGATGCCAAGATAGGTTCCCACACACCTTTATACGCAGCTCGCATGGCATCGAATCTATTTTCATGATGGTGCAACTCTTCGCGATAGCGCGCAATCAAGAGGAGGGCATAATCGGTGGCCGCACCGATGACTAGAACCGAAAGAATTCCTTGCGACTGTCCATCGACATCGAGAATGTCATTTTTTGCCAAGAGATAGATAATTCCACCGGCAGTTGCGAGAGCAAATAACGATGAAAGCAAGGGAATAATCCAAAGAACCGGAGATCTATAGACGAAGATCAGGATAACTGCCACCACACCAAGTGTTGCCAAGAGCAAAACTGAATCTATTGCACCAAATGCTTTAAAGAGATCGCCGAGTAACCCAGCAGGACCGGTTACGTATTGAGTTACGCCAGCTTCTTGCGCAAATTCCTTTACATCTTCGCGAAGAGCCTCAACTACTGCTGGTAGAACTGGCTCGTCATTGGGAAGAATTTCACCAATAGCGTTTCCATCCAGTGGAACATTTGCCAAAATCGCTTCACCGTCTTCAGCTGGGAAAACGGTAATGACCTGATCTGGAGCTAGGTAATCAGAAATCTTCTTCTCAGTTCCGCCCAAAGTCAGCCCGCCAACGCCAAGCATGTGCTCATTAATCTTCGCTATCGTCTCTGGAGTTGTCTTGCCTTCGAAAAGAACGAGTGCTGGCAAGTTAAATGAGTCCTTGCCTGAGAATGTTTGAATAACTTCAGATGCCTGCGTGGCTTCTGCACCCTTTGGCAGGAACGACGAGTTGTTGTTCTCTTGGACTGAGGTGAGTTTGCCGAAAAGTGGTCCGAATATGCCCACGATGAGGAACCAGATGATGACCACGAGCATTGCAAGAGCAAAAGGCTTACGAGATTTTTGGGCAGCGTTGATAGACATGGAGATTATTGACCTTTCGGGCGTATTAACTGCTAATTCGCTAGGTGGCTAGCCTACCTTTAGGCTGTCCCTGTGACGATTGTTAGCACAAGCCCCAAGTCCGAGATTCATGCATCATCGGTGCAGATTCAGGAGTTAGGCCTTGTCGAGTATCAGATCGCCCTAGAAAACCAACGCACAATCCATGCAAGTGTGGTCTCTGGCACACAACCAAATACTTTGCTGTTACTTGAGCATCCTTCTATTTATACAGCTGGAAAGCGCACTCATGTTTCTGAGAAACCAACTGATGGAACTCCAGTGATTGATGTTGACCGTGGTGGAAAAATCACATGGCATGGGCCTGGTCAACTTGTCGGTTATCCAATTGTGCGGCTTGCAAATCCTCACGAATTAGTTGGATTCGTTCGAGAAATAGAATCAGGGCTAATTAATGTGTGCCAAGAATTTGGAATTTTTGCCGCAAGGATTGCTGGACGATCTGGAGTTTGGGTTGTTGATTCTCGTGGTGCCAGAAAAATTGCAGCCATCGGAATCCGAGTTGCTTCCGGTGTCAGCATGCATGGTCTTGCCATCAATGTGAATCCAGATTTGAACAACTTTTCAAAGATAATCCCCTGCGGCATCAGCGATGCTGAAGTCACTTCATTAAGTGCTGAAATTGGCAAAGATGTTGCAATTAGTGATGTAATTCCCGTCGTGAAGAAGTTTCTTTCTCAATCGCTGGCTAAGGTGAGCGCATGACAATCGCACCAGAAGGCAGAAAACTTCTTCGCATTGAAGCGCGTAATGCCGAGACTCCGATTGAACGCAAGCCTGAGTGGATTAAGACTCGAGCCAATATGGGTCCCGAGTACACCCGTTTACGTTCTCTGGTGAAATCTGAAGGCCTGCACACTGTGTGCCAAGAAGCTGCCTGCCCAAACATTTTCGAGTGTTGGGAAGATAAGGAAGCTACTTTCCTCATCGGCGGGGAACGATGCACGCGTCGTTGCGATTTCTGCAATATTGATACAGGAAAACCTGAACCACTCGATCGAGATGAACCAAGACGCGTCGCTGAATCTGTTCAATCGATGGGCTTGAAGTACGCAACCATTACTGGCGTTACCCGAGATGACTTGGATGATGAGGGTGCGTGGCTCTACGCAGAAACAATTCGCAAGGTGCACGAACTCAATCCAGGTACCGGTGTAGAAATGCTCGCTCCAGATTTCAGTGGAAATCCAATACTACTCAATGAGGTATTTGAGACCCGCCCAGAAGTTTTTGCCCACAACCTTGAGACTGTCCCCCGCATTTTCAAACGTATACGCCCAGCATTTACATACGAACGTTCGCTCGATGTAATTACTCAAGCTCGTGATTTTGGTTTGATCACAAAATCTAATCTCATTCTTGGTCTCGGTGAAACCCGTGAAGAGATTTCAAAAGCCCTCGTAGACCTTCACGCAGCAGGCTGTGATCTCATCACAATTACACAGTATTTGCGTCCAACAAATAAACACCACCCCGTCGAACGCTGGGTAAAGCCAGATGAATTTGTTCAACTCGCAAAAGAAGCAGAAGAAATTGGATTCAGCGGGGTTATGAGCGGACCACTTGTTAGAAGTTCATATCGAGCAGGACGTTTGTATAAACAAGCTCAAGAGAAGCGATTACACCTTAACGGACAGCGCCGTGGCTGATCTTGTTTATCCCCCAGTCATTGTCGCAATAAAACTTTTTTGGAAGTACTTAGGACTCAAATTTGATTTTGAAGGTGAAGAAAATATCCCCCGCAAAGAGGGAGCAATCCTTTCAATTAATCACATCGGTTATTTGGATTTCGCCCTTACTGGGACTGCTGCTCTTCCTGCAGGCCGCTATGTAAGGTTCATGGCAAAGAAGGAAATTTTTGATAACAAATTGGCAGGTCCGCTCATGCGCGGAATGCACCATATTTGTGTTGATCGAAGCAGTGGAACTGCCTCATTTGTAGCAGCTCTGCGCGCGTTACGTGCCGGGGAGATTGTTGGAATTTTCCCCGAAGGAACAATCTCAGTCAGTTTTGAAATTAAGGAAATCAAGTCTGGCGCCGTAAGACTAGCTATGGGTGCTGGCGTACCTGTAATTCCAACAGTCGTCTGGGGCTCACAGAGAATCTGGACTAAGAAAGTGAAGAGAGATTTACGAAGAAGAAATGTTCCGATTACTGTTCGATTTGGCAAGCCGTTGTACTTCGATAAGAACAGTGACGTCGAAGCGGGTGAGAAACTACTGCGAGAATCAATGATTGCAATGCTGCACGAGGTGCAGGAAAAGTATCCAGATTCACACCAAGGCCAACGTTGGGCACCGGTTCGTCTTGGTGGTAGCGCCCCTGCTCCCCTAAACTAGCGCCATGTTTAAGCGAAAGAAATCTAAAGAGCCAAAAATCAAAAAACCTCGTTTCCAGGCATTTCGTGACGCGTACAAAGTCACTCGCTCTGTTAAACCTTGGATTGGCACCGCCCTTATTGCTACCTTCGTAATTGTTCTAGCAATAGGCGTAAGTCTTGGATTTGTTTTCAATCGCCCGATTTACGGTGGATTTGTAACTGTTCCACTTGCAGCCCTCGCAACAATGTTTTTCTTTACGCGCGTGGCAGGTTCTGCAGCGTATGCAAATATCGAAGGACAGATGGGTGCTGGCGCAAGTGTTTTGATGGCGATTAGAAAAGGCTGGACAACAACACCAGCAGTTGCTGTCAATCGTCAGCAAGATATGGTTCATAGAAGTGTTGGTCGTGCTGGAATAGTTCTTACTGGTGAAGGTGGCTTTGCTGTGCGCCAGATGCTGCAAGATGAAAAGCGTAAAGCAGAACGTTTTGCACCCGGTGTTCCAATTATAGAAATTTTCGTGGGCGATGGTGAAGGACAAGTTCCACTTCGTAAACTACAGAAGCGTCTTAAGAAACTTCCAAAGAAGTTATCGGCTCATCAAATGAGAGAAGTCCGAGCCCGCCTAAAGGCTGTAGGCGGCATGTCAATGCCAATTCCTAAAGGGCCAATGCCAAAGGGAATAAAGATTCGCTAGTTTTTATCGCTTCTTCTTCACTGGGATAAGAACAGTATTAGAAAGTCGCTCGTTTATTCCACGTCCATTTTCATCAAATGTAATTGCGGTGACAAGTGGCATCAGCAATGCGCATCTGATCAGTGCTTGAATCGGGGTTACGCTCCCTCCATCTGAAAATCTCACTACTTTCAGGCCAACCAAGCGATGTCCAAACGATGCTCCACTGAGAGCGACAAAAATTGTGTACTGAGCAAAGAAAAGTAGAAGGACAGGGATTCTGGCATTTGGTACACGTTCGGCCAAAGATCCGTGCCCAGCAAAGAAGCCTAGGCTGATGGCGTAACAAGCCAGCCAATCCATGGTGATTCCAAGAAGTCGGCGGCCCTGGCTGATGCGAGCAAACATGGGGCTAAGCCTAGTGTGAGGCAACCCTGTCTAGATTGAGCCAGAGCTGGGAGATGTAACACGGATGTAACACGGCGATTATGACATTTTTACGCAAGCAAACTAGCCTTCACTCCATCAGCGGTACTCAGAGTTGAGTCGGCTGGGCAATAAGCAGCCTCAATTGGAGTAAATATGTTTAAGAATTCTTCAGAGATTTTTGCATACATTAAGAAGGAAGATGTAAAGCTCGTCGACGTACGCTTTACAGATCTTCCAGGTATTCAGCATCACTTCAACGTTCCTGTTGAATCATTCGACGAAGCTGTCTTTACCGACGGTCTTATGTTCGATGGTTCTTCAATTCGTGGATTCCAAGCAATCAACGAATCAGATATGAAGTTGCTTCCAGTACCAGAATCAGCGTTCATTGATCCATTCCGTCTTGAGAAAACTCTTGTCATTATCTTCTCTGTTCATAACCCTTCTGACAACACTCCATACTCACGTGATCCACGTGGAGTTGTTGCAAAGGCAGTTGACTACATGAAGTCAACAGGAATTGCAGACCAAGCATTCTTTGCTCCAGAAGCAGAGTTCTACGTATTTGATGCAGTTCGCTTCAAGACTGAAATGAATCAGTCTTACCATCACATTGATTCTTACGAAGGTGCATGGAACACGGGCATCATTGCAGATCCAGATGGCACTCCTAACCGTGGTTATCGCACACGTATCAAGGGTGGCTACTTCCCTGTTTCACCAACAGATCAATTCGCAGATCTTCGCGATGAAATGGTGATGGAGCTCGGTCGCGCAGGATTGCTCGTAGAGCGTTCACATCACGAAGTTGGTACTGCAGGTCAGATGGAAATCAACTATCGCTTCACAGATATTTTAAGCGCAGGCGATGAGCTCATGAAGTTTAAGTACATCATCCGCAACGTTGCATGGGAAGGTGGCAAGACAGCAACATTTATGCCTAAGCCACTTTTCGGTGATAACGGTTCAGGTATGCACGTTCACCAATCACTATGGAAGAACGGCAAGCCACTCTTCTTCGAAGCAGGAACATACGGAGATCTCTCTGACATGGCGCGTTGGTATATCGGTGGACTTTTGAAGCATGCTCCATCGCTTCTTGCATTCACAAACCCAACGGTGAACTCATATCGTCGTTTGGTTCCAGGTTATGAAGCACCAGTAAACCTTGTTTACTCAGCACGTAACCGTTCAGCATGTATCCGTATTCCAATTACAGGTTCATCACCAAAGGCAAAGCGCGTTGAGTTCCGTTGCCCAGATCCATCATCTAATCCATATCTCGCATTCGCTGCGATGCTCATGGCCGGTATCGATGGAATTGTGAACAAAATTGAACCACCTGCACCAGTTGATAAGGATCTCTACGAACTCGAAGGGGAAGAGGCTGCTTCAATTCCTCAGGTTCCAGGTTCACTCGATGCTGTTCTTAACAGCCTTGAAGCAGACCACGAATTCCTTACAAAGGGCGGAGTCTTCACGGAAGATCTCATCTCAACATGGATTGAATGGAAGCGTAAGAATGAAGTTGATTATGTTCGCTTGCGTCCGCACCCAGCAGAGTTCGAGCTTTACTACGACATCTAAAAATCACTTATCAACAAAGCCCGCCGCTCATCACGGTGGGCTTTGTTTTTTGTGTACATCAACTTCTAGCAGCCACCTTAAATATTGCGGTAGAAAGCAGTGCGCTCACAACTGAAGCAGCAATCACTGCAAGCACGGCAATGTCTTGAGTTTGCGAGTCGTCGAATGCCAATTTAGCGATGAAGATTGCAACGGTAAATCCGATTCCGGCAGCACTTCCTGTGGCCAACAGAGATGACTTCGATACTTCGCTTGGTATTTCGGCAATTTTCACTCTCTTTGCCCCGATTGCAGCCAAAAGAACGCCAAGTGGTTTACCGACTACAAGTCCAAAGAAAATGCCCCATGCAATAAGTGACTGCGACGCTTCGCTTATGGAATCAGATGTAATTGTTACTCCAGTATTTGCGAATGCAAAGAGAGGAACTACTAAGAATGTACTGACTGGGTGAAACTTATGTTGAAGCCATTCAAGAACTGATACGGAACCATCTTCAATATCTTCGAGATTGTGGCGCTGTTGTGGAATATTTGGAGTTATAAGTCCAAGAATTACTCCCGCTAGCGTTGGGTGGACACCAGTTTTATAGAGTGAAAACCACAGCGTGAAGGCAAATATCGCATATACAAATATCGAAGTTACCTTGGCCTTCTGGAGAGCTGCAATAAAGCAAATACTCAGAGCGCTTGCGGCTAACCAAGAGAATTTAATTCCGGTCGAATAGACAAATGCAATAATTAAAATTGCGCCGATATCATCAATCACCGCAAGGGCTAAAAGAAAAGTTCTCAAAGAAGCTGCGACGCTTGAACCGAGCATCGTAAGCAACCCCACGGCTAGGGCGATATCCGTTGCTACGGGGACTCCCCAACCACCTGGTGCGACGGCCCCCGCAATTGCAAGATAAATAAGAGCTGGGACAACCATTCCACCAATGGCAGCGACCAATGGCAGCATCATTTTTTTCAGTGATGCTAGGTGCCCGGAAGTTATCTCTCGCTTGATCTCCAGACCAACGACAAAGAAGAAAATACTCATGAGGAGATAGTTGATTACCTTCAAAATCGTCAACTCAATAAGATACCAATTGGCGCCAATCGATATGTTTACATCTAGAATTTCAAAGTATCTATTGGATAGTGGCGAGTTCGCAATTAGCAACCCCAATCCTGAAGAGATCAAGATGAGAAGGCCGCCTGTTGATTCTCGCTTCAAGTAATCGAGTAATGGGGAGATGCGAGAGCTCATGCGCTGACTTTAACTTAGCGCATTCTCTTGTGCGCGGATTTTTCGACCAGAGAACAGGTAATGGCCAGAAAACCCAATTACCAAAGCAAGAATTACTCCCACATTCGAAAATGCCCAAGGTCCCTCTTTTCCACCAATCAAAAAGAGTAAGTAGCCCTGCCAAGAGAGCCAGCCTGCAAAGGTGTTTGTCACAAAACCCCATCCGATAATGGTCCCTACGGCCATAATGGATATTGATCTCTTATTCCACGAGCCATAACGACCATTCAATCGATATAAATCACCCTCATGATATGTCTTCCGCAGGAGCACATCTGTGGCAAATATTGCAGACCATGTTGCGATCGGTACTCCTAGAGTGATCAAGAAGCCTTGCATTGGGTAGAAGAAATTATCCGCGACCCAAACAAAATAAATCACACCTAGCAACATTAAGAAAGCATCGAAAGAAGCTGCGACGTGACGCTTTACCGGTACCCCAATTGAAATCAGGGTGAGACCAGATGAATAGAGGTCGAGGATCGCGCCTCCAACCAAGCCAAAAATTGCAACGAGAGCGAAGATGATTAAGTACCAGGTGGGGAGAATCGTTGTGAGAGCGCCGATTGGGTCCTTCGCAATTGCATCTGATAGCTCCTGACTACTACCGGAAAGTGCAGCACCGTAGGTGACAAGAATTATCGGAACTATAGATGCACCAAATACTGTCCAGCCCACAACTGCAAAACTCGAAGTTGATCTTGGTAAATAACGTGAGTAATCCGCAGCTGCATTAACCCAACCTAAGCCGATACCCGTGACACCAAAAATTGTTGCACCAATGAACGCTTGGACCGAACCGGACTGCATCGAACTTACTAACTTCCAATCCACTTTTGAAAGTGTGAGTGCTATATAAACACTCGTCATCACAAGAGTGGTAACCGTCAAAAATCTTTGGATTTTCATAATTGTTGAAAAACCCAAAACTCCTGCAGAGATAGTCAGTCCCGCGGCAATGAGGAATCCGATAGCCATAGCAATATCGCGATCAACGTTGCCGAGCCGGATAACAACAGTTCCTGTCGCAAGCGTTGCTAAAGAAACCAAGACAATTTCCCAGCCCACAAAGACCAGATAGGACAAGATTCCTGGAATCACACTTCCCTTTACTCCAAATGAAGCTCGTGAGAGAACCATCGTTGGAGCGTTGGATTTCTTACCAGCCAGAGAACTGACTCCGACCAAGAGGAAGGAGAGAAATGTTCCTAAAATTGCCGCAGCGGTCGCCTGCCAAAAGGAAATTCCGAAGCCCAAGAAAAACGAACCATATGAAAGCGCCAAAAGTGAAACGTTCGCTCCGCACCACGGCCAAAAGAGCGAAGAAGCTTTTCCAGTTCGCTCACTCTCGCCAATTACATTGGTCCCGTTTAATTCCAGATTCATGAAAGAAGTTTATCGGGGCTATCTGAACTCGGTCTTAATCTAGGAAGAAATCGAGTAAGAAATCTTTCGTGCCAGGTACAACTGAGTATTTCTCAAGATCGGTTATGCCTTCAGAAGCCAACACTTCATCATCTACAAAAAAATTGCCTGTGCACTCTTTAGAGTTACGATTAAGAATAATGTAAGCAGTATCAGCGAGAATTTCAGGGGTACGGCAAGCAGCAGTATTGACGCCAGGAATCATTTGCAAGGCCGCAGTATCAATCGCTGTTCGTGGCCAGAGCGCATTTACCGCTATTCCGTCACGTTTGAATTCCTCAGACATTCCAAGAACACACATACTCATTCCATATTTTGCCATTGTGTAGGCAACATGATTTTTAAACCATTTTGCTTTCATAGAAAGCGGTGGAGATAAGGTCAAAATATGTGGATTGCGACCAGCTTCAGCTGATTCGCGCAGGTAAGGAATAGCGGCCTGAGATGCAAGAAAAGTGCCGCGCACATTGACATCAAACATCAAGTCAAAGCGCTTTGCAGGTGTGTCCTCTGTTCTGGTGAGATTGATTGCACTCGCATTGTTGATGAGAATATCAATCCCGCCGAACTCTTTAGCAGCTAGCGCTATTGCATCAGCAATCTGATTCTCATCGCGTAAATCACATTGAATGGGAAGCGCTGTTCCTCCTGCTGCCCTGATTTCTTCAGCCGCGGTATGAATCGTTCCCGGAAGCTTTGGATTTGGATCTGAAGTTTTTGCAGCAATGGCAATCGATGCTCCATCAGCCGCTGCTCGAAGAGCGATTGCAAGACCGATTCCGCGGGAACCACCTGTAACAAAGATTCTCTTACCGGCTAGTGACATGTTATTACTCCCTATTGTTTCGCTTGGACATAAAGTTCATAAAAGCTTCTGCAGCTTCTTCGGATTGCAGAGCGAGGGCAAAAATCTGGAATTCGGCTTTCATAACAGCAGCCACTGCGTCGTGCTTGCCAGCCTTCATGAGCGCTTTAGTATTGATGATTGCTTGTGGTGGTTGGTTACCAATTTTTTCTGCAATTTCTAAAGCTGCTGCCTCGGCATCAGCTGCGATTGATTCGACCAATCCCATTTCCTTAGCTTCTGTGGCATCAAATGAATCGCCTGTCATAAAAATACGTGCGGCGCGTTGATAGCCAACAAGTTCTGGAAAGAGTTTCGAAGATCCTGCTTCCGGAACCAACCCCAAAGAAGTGAAGGGCATTGAAAACTTTGCGGTGGGAGATGCCACCACGATGTCGCAGTGCAACAACATTGTTGTTCCAACCCCAACCGCATTTCCCTTGACTGCGGCAATGAGCGGCTTAGGAAATTCCAATAGCGCACCTAAGAAACGGGCAACGTCTGAGCTTTCTTCTGTCGGTGGATTGGCCATAAAGTCTTTAATATCGTTGCCTGCAGTGAAGTGTTCGCCAGCACTGGTGAGTACAACTGCGCGAATACTGAAATCTCCAGCAGCTTCATTGAGCGCAGCAGCTAAACCTGCATACATATCGCGAGTCAGTGCGTTCATCTTTTCTGGGCGGTTAAATGTAATAACCAGGGTCTGCCCACGCTTGGCAGTCGTTATTTCCGTCATCCGCGCATCCTAAAGCGTGTTCAGGCAGATTAAAAGGAGCATACTTAGCCTAGAGCAACGGAGAGGTCGCTTTAATGGCAAGAGATATCACGATTACTAATAGGGAACTATCCCCTTTTGAAAAATTGGTCCTGGGGCTTCTCTGCGAAGGTAAGACTAATTCTGCAATTGCTCGTGAAACTAATCACACCGAGAAAGTTATTGAAAATACCATTAGCCGATCCGCGAAAGCTTTTGGAATTACGTCAGACACCGAGACGAACATTCGAGTTTTACTTGCCTTAGCTTTCCGAACACATTACGGAGACGCTGCCTTTGATAAATTGGGCGTGCCTTGTGCGCATCTTGAAATCAACGGTGAAGGCCAGGCAATTTGTAATCGAGAAGTACACTAAGTTTTTATTCTCTACATCACATATTTTTCAGTGCCACCACTCTCGACTATTCATAGGGTGCTAGCACTCGCGTTTACAGCTATACACATTCTCAACTAGGTATCTAATTTCCTTAGCACCTCGCATCGTAGGTGAATCTACAAAGGAGAGAATGATGAAACGCAAAAATTTTGACAAGATTGTGACAGCCGTTGGTTTTGGTCTCACCGTATTTCTATTTGTTGCAGCGGGATTGCTTAACTGGGGCGCTTCCTTTGCATCTGACTCAGTAAGCAGCCAACTCAAGAATCAAAATATTTCTTTTCCTGCGGAAGTCGCTATGCCAGCAGAGACAAAAGCTCAGCTTGCAAAGTGGGCAGAGAAGCCAATGATTACAGGAGAGATGGCTCGCGATTATTCAGATCTCTTTATCTGGGAACACATGAAAGCTTCTTCCACTGCAGTCATGGGAAAACCAGCAACGTACTCCGAAGTTTCAAGTGCATACCTAGGATTAATTCGTGGTGGAAGTACGGATACAGATCAAATTAAGAAGCTCGGTGATTTGAGAGAAACCTTATTCATGGGCAACACACTCAGAGGAATGCTTCTTGAAGCTTATGCATTTGGAACTATGGGGGTTATCGCAGGTTACGGGGCAATTGCCGCACTAGTCGGCGCAATTGTGATGCTCCTGCTCTCCGTCGCAGGGTTAATGCACATTCGTCGCACCCCAGAAAGTGCGACGATTTAACCCTCACAACCTTCAACTCTCCGTGAAGATTTGAGGGAAATGAAAATCCCGGCACTTGAGAAATCAAGGGCCGGGATTTTTTACTCTGTGACTAGTGAACAAGCACCGCAGATATGAATTCCTCTACAGCTTTATGAGCCTCTTCATCTGTGTACTGAACTGGTGGGGTCTTCATGAAGTATGAAGATGGAGCCAGAAGTGCGCCCCCAATATTTCTATCAAGTCCCAACTTTGCGCAGCGAAGAGCGTCAATAATGACACCCGCTGAGTTCGGTGAGTCCCATACTTCTAACTTGTATTCAAGGTTCAGTGGAACATCACCAAAGGCACGACCTTCGAGTCGAACATACGCCCACTTGCGATCATCAAGCCATGGGATGTAATCAGATGGGCCAATATGTACATTTTTTGCACCCATATCGTGATCGAGTTGGGATGTTACTGAATTAGTCTTTGAGATTTTCTTAGACTCCAGACGATCTCTTTCGAGCATATTCTTAAAGTCCATATTGCCACCAACATTGAGCTGGTATGTGCGATCAAGATGCACGCCGCGGTCCTGGAATAACTTAGCCATGATGCGGTGCGTAATTGTTGCACCCACTTGGCTTTTAATGTCATCACCAACTATTGGTAGACATGCATCTTCAAACTTCTTGGCCCACACAGGGTCAGATGCGATAAACACTGGAAGAGCATTAACGAATGCGCATCCAGCATCGATGGCACATTGCGCGTAATACTTAGCAGCTTCTTCAGAGCCGACTGGCAAATAGCAGATAAGAACATCGACCTGCTCTGCTTTGAGAGTTGCGACCACATCCACAGGCGCTGCTGCAGATTCTGTGATGGTCTCCTTGTAATACTTCCCAAGTCCATCAAGGGTGACCCCACGTTGAACTTCAACGCCAGTCTTTGCTACATCAGAAAATTTAATAGTGTTGTTTTCACTCGCCCAGATTGCATTAGCTAAATCAAG
>WLPI01000014.1 GCA_009698845.1 Actinomycetota bacterium | reverse complement strand
GGTCTTATCCGTGCAGTCGAGAAGTTCGACTACACAAAGGGTTACAAGTTCTCTACTTACGCAACATGGTGGATCCGTCAGGCAATCACGCGTGCGATGGCTGACCAGGCTCGCACAATTCGTATTCCAGTTCACATGGTTGAAGTTATTAACAAGTTAGCTCGTGTTCAGCGCCAGATGCTTCAAGATCTTGGTCGCGAACCAACACCAGAAGAGCTCGCTAAGGAACTTGATATGACACCTGAAAAGGTTGTTGAAGTTCAGAAGTACGGTCGCGAGCCAATCTCACTTCACACACCACTCGGTGAAGAAGGAGACTCTGAATTCGGTGATTTGATCGAAGATTCTGAGGCTGTAAAGCCAGAAGAGTCTGTAACTTTCACAATCTTGCAGGAGCAGTTGATGCAGGTTCTAGGTGGGCTCACTAACCGTGAGGCCGATGTAATCAAGGCTCGTTACGGACTTACAGATGGCCAGCCAAAGACGCTCGATGAAATCGGAAAAGTTCACGGTGTTACCCGCGAACGTATTCGCCAGATTGAATCCAAGACCATGTCTAAGTTGCGCCACCCATCACGTTCGCAATCACTACGCGACTATCTAGATTAAGAGACTGGATTAAAGCCGGATGACGAACCCAAAGGTATTTATCAATCCCAAGAGCGGCTCCATTCGGATTACTGGAACCGTGGATATGGTCGATGCCGATGGAAATCTCATTGAAACAAGGGAAAATCCAAAGTTTTGTGGCTGTGGTCAATCAAAAGAAAAACCCTTATGCGATGGTTCGCATAAGGGCCTTCTAGAGAAATAAGTTACTTAACTTCTACAAGCTTTTCTGACTCGTCCTGAATTGCCGCTGCAACAGTCTTGAGTTTTTCGGCATATTCCTTGCCGTGATGGGCACAGAACATTAATTCGCCACCATTAAGCAGGGTTGCACGCACATAAGCTTGTGCACCACAACGATCGCATCGATCGAGGGCATTTAGAGGTGTGGATTCGAGGATTACTTGCTCGGTCATCGCGCTCTCCGTTCGGCTTAGTGGGAAGTTCTTGTACTTCTATGGAACATCATGCCAGTTCTCTTTATTCCCCGCTCGTTAAATTGATTGCAATATTGTAAATTTTTATCAATTTCAGCGCGTAAATATCGATTATTAGGGGATATCTCACCCTTGGTAGCCAATATCTGAGATGCCTCGGCGCGCTTACTCAGTTGCGAACCATTCGCTGGCTAACCTTTGCCACCGTGGCTGATGAATTGAACTTTACCCCTGAGGCAGATTCCAAAGATAGCTATACCGCAAAAGACCTGGCTGTTCTTGAAGGACTTGATGCAGTTCGCAAACGCCCAGGTATGTATATCGGTTCAACTGATTCCCGTGGACTTCAACATTGCCTCTGGGAAATTATTGATAACTCTGTAGATGAATCACTGGCAGGCCACTGTAAGAAAATTGAAATCAATCTTGAATCAGATGGATCCGTAGAAGTTCACGATGATGGCCGCGGAATTCCAGTAGATAAAGAACCAAAGACCGGTCTTACTGGTGTTGAAGTAGTTCTTACAAAGCTACACGCCGGTGGAAAATTTGGTGGTGGGTCTTATGCAGCATCCGGTGGGCTACATGGCGTTGGTGCTTCTGTTGTAAATGCGTTAGCTGAACGTCTAGATGCTGAAGTAGATCGCAATGGCAAAATTTATTGGATGTCTTTCAAGCGAGGTGTTGCTGGAATCTTTGATGGCGATGGACCGAAGGCAGATTTCACGCCTCAATCAGGTTTGCGCACAATTGGAAAAGTTTCAGCCAAAGTAACGGGCACACGCATTAAATGGTGGTCAGATCGTCAGATTTTCTTGAAGGATGCAGAGCTAGACCTTGATGATGTCTACGCGCGAGCTCGCCAGACTTCATTTTTAGTCCCAGGTCTTTCAATTACTGTTAACGATAATCGCAAGAAAGAGAAGACCACGCAGACCTTCTTCCATAAAGGTGGAATCTCAGAATACTGCGACTTCTTGCAACCAGATAAGCCAGTAGGCGAAGTCATCAGAATTTACGGTACTGGTCATTACCAAGAGACTGTCCCTGTTCTCGATGACAAAGGACATATGGTTTCAACCGATGTAGAGCGCGACATGGAAGTTGATATTGCGATGAAGTGGGGAGAAGGATTCGATACAACACTTCGCTCATTTGTAAACATTATTGCTACCCCAAAGGGTGGTTCACACGTACTGGGCTTTGAGCGAGCAATTACTAAAGCTTTTAACGAAGCTATGCGTAGCGCTGGAATCTTGAAGAAGAATGAAGCCGACGTCATCAAGGACGACATCATGGAAGGCCTCACCGCGGTTGTGACAGTTCGTATGTCAGAGCCACAGTTTGAAGGTCAGACTAAGGAAGTACTCGGCACAGCTGCCGCCACCAAGATTGTTTCCACCGTCGTAGCGGATAAGCTCAAAGAATTCTTTGCAACAACTCGTCGAATCGATAAGGCCAACGGCAAGTTGATCATGGAAAAGATTGCGGGAGCATCACGTACACGTATCAGCGCCCGCGCCCATAAAGATTTGCAGCGCCGCAAGAACGCACTTGAATCTTCATCACTTCCTACAAAGCTTTCTGATTGTCGATCAGAGGATGTCACTCGCACAGAACTTTTCATCGTAGAAGGTGACTCAGCACTTGGCACAACTAAGGCTGCGCGAAATTCAGAGTTCCAAGCAATCCTGCCTATTCGAGGCAAAATCCTTAACGTACAAAAGGCTTCACTGTCACAGATGCTTGATGACAAAGAATGCGGCTCAATCATTCAGGTAATCGGTGCGGGCTCTGGAAAGTCATTTGAACTAGATGATGCTCGCTATGGCCGCGTTATCTTGATGTCAGATGCTGACGTTGATGGTGCTCACATCCGTTGCTTGCTACTCACTTTGATGTATCGCTACATGCGCCCGATGATTGACGCCGGTCGCGTATTTGCAGCTATTCCACCACTGCACCGTATTGAAACTATGGGCGCTGGCGGCAAAAAGGGCGAGTACATCTACACATATTCAGATGATGAAATGAAGAAGGTCACCGCAGATTTGAAGAAGTCGGGTAAGCGTTGGAAAGAGCCTGTTCAGCGCTACAAAGGCTTAGGTGAGATGGATGCAGATCAACTTCGCGAAACAACAATGGATCCAGATGTTCGCACCTTGCGCCGCATCACTGTTCCAGATGCAGAGGCCGCAGAGAAGATGTTTGAGCTATTGATGGGTTCAGATGTAGCGCCACGTAAGGAATTTATTGCCACAGCTGATATTGATCGCGAGCAGATTGACGCTTAGGTACGTCTCGGGAAAGCAAAATCAAAGGCTTGAGATTAGTTTGAAACTGATGACACAAGAGTTATTCTGAAAGTTTTCATCGTGCCAGAAGACGAAGTTCCAACTAGGGAAATTTGGTTACCTGGCAAGTAGGACTGAATTCGCATTATTGCGATATTCGTATTGGGAACAGATATCCCATCGATGGAGTTGATAACTAAGCCAACTGGAATGCCTGATTTTTCAGCAGGACCCCCTGGAGTGCAACTTAAAATCTTCGCACCAGGACCCGCATAGGCTGCATCAAATGTCACACCAAGAATTGTCCTAGGTACACGTGTATCAATAATTAGTTGACACGTACCGTCCAGAATGCATTCTTCAGTTTTCGTTGCTGCCGCAGAGAATCGATTTTCTGCATCATTTTTAATCTCTGAATTCATTTTAGCTATTTCTGCTGCAGTTGCTCTTGTTGGTGAAGGTTGAATAGTTTGCCGACTGCGATTTAAAGCAATTTGGCTCGCTAAAGACTGTTTTGCGAAATTCACATAATTTCGACCCAATCTAGAAATATCAGGAAATGCAACAACCCATTTCTGCGCGGTGAGAGATTTCTTATCAAGTTCTTTACTGCAAATCTGTCCGAAACATACTTGGATGATGCTTGCCTTAAGGAGATTTGGAATCTTTCCTTCGAAAACACAATAAGTAAAAACTCTAAATCCTCCACCAGAGTTATTCTCCAGCCAATAAAAAGTGGAACTCTGAGAGTATGTTTTTGAAATGCGCCCAACACCTACGGTCTCGCCATTCCCCGCATAAGCTTTTAGCTCGCTTCCAACTGCCATCCCATCCCCATCCTGACCTACGGAAGAGTTTTTACACAGTGAAACTGAATTCTTTTTAAGGTCGTTCAAAGTTGGAACTTTTGTATTTGGCTCCACTTCCATTATCTGTCGCCACCGGAGTACTTCGACTGTAATGGAATTCGCCGCAGAGGAGCTAGACGGAGAAATAAGAGAAAGAAAAATAGATCCGAGGATAATTGAGACAATCGATTTTTCCGACATAGGCTTACAGTACTCAATACACTAAAATTTGTGTGTGAAATTCTCAATCAATGCTGACTAAGTCGAAGTATTCGTCTTTCCAGATATCTTCATCGCCATCAGGCAACAAAATTACGCGCTCTGGCTTAAGAGCCTGCACAGCTCCTTCATCGTGAGAGACCATGATGACTGCGCCTTGATATTCACCGAGCGCCCCAAGGATTTCTTCGCGTGATGCTGGATCTAAGTTATTTGTAGGCTCATCGAGTAAGAGAACATTTGCAGCCGATACAACAAGTGTTGCAAGCGCTAAACGAGTTCTTTCTCCACCAGAGAGAACCTTTACTGGCTTATGAACATCATCGCCAATGAAGAGGAAAGAACCAAGGACGTTACGAGCTTCTGGTTCGCGTAAATCATCTTTAGAAGACATCATGTTTTCTAAGATGGTGCGTTCGAAGTCGAGCATTTCGTGTTCCTGGGCGTAGTAGCCAAGCTTTAAACCGTGGCCGTGCTCAACTTTTCCGGTATCAGATTCGAGTTGGTTAGCAAGGATTTTAAGAAGTGTTGTCTTACCGGCTCCGTTGAGTCCAAGAATGACAACGCGAGAACCTTTATCGATAACGCAGGAGACGTCGGTGAAGATTTCGAGTGATCCGTAGTTCTTGGAAAGTTCTTCACCGGATAGGGGAGTCTTGCCACAAGGAGCTGGAGTTGGAAAGCGCAGCTTTGCGACCTTATCTTTGACGCGAACATCATCGAGTGATGAACGAAGTTTTTCAGCACGACGTAACATGCCTTGAGCTGCAGTTGCTTTAGAAGCTTTCGCGCGCATTTTCTCGCCCTGTTTCTGCAAAATTTCAGCTTTCTTTTCGGCGTTCGCGCGTTCCTTCTTGCGACGGTGTTCATCTTGTTCACGCTGCAGCAGGTATTGCTTCCAGCCCAAGTTATAGACATCAATCACGTTACGGTTTCCATCGATGTAGAAGACTTTATTGACGACAGTTTCAATCAAGTTAACATCGTGGGAGATGATGACAAGCCCACCTGAGTAATTGACGAGGTAGTTTCGAAGCCAAACAATGGAATCAGCATCTAAGTGGTTAGTGGGCTCATCGAGCAGAAGAGTTTCTGCACCAGAGAAGAGGATGCGAGCAAGTTCAATACGTCTGCGTTGACCACCCGAAAGAGTGTCTAGTTGATTGTTAAAGACCGCTTCGGATACTCCAAGAGAGTGTGCAATCGCTTCTGCTTCAGCAGTTGCTGCATATCCACCAGCTGCACTGAATTCAGCATCTACGCGGGTGTAACGCTCTAAAGCTTTTTCTAGTTCTGCGCCTTCAGTAGTAGACATCTCGTGTTCTACCTGCGTCATACGTGCAGCAATTTGGTCTAGGTCGCGCGCAGATAAAATTCTGTCTAGCGCGGTTCCTTGATCTTCACCAGTGCGTGGATCTTGTGGCAGATAGCCAATTTTTCCTGTGCGCTGAACGCCACCACCTGCAGGCAGGGTTTCACCAGCAAGAACTTTTGCGAGAGTTGATTTACCAGCGCCATTACGCCCAACGAATCCGATGCGATCGCCGCTGTTGATGCGAACTGTGACTCCCGAGACCAGAAGACGCGCACCGGCGCGCAGTTCGAGAGCAGTTGTTGCGATCATTTGGCGAAGTCTCCCACAGTGTGCGTGGGATAAGAAATTACTCCTTGCCGATACGGGTTCGGCGAGGAGTTGCGAAAGATTTACTTGCCTCTGTCAGTTCATCAGAGACTTGCTTGCGAATTGCATCTTCGCTCTTGAGCAAGGTAGCAAGGGCTGCGATTACCGCTTTAAGTTCCTTAGATTCTGTTTCAAGTTCAAGCTTGCTCATCTTGGTCAAGCGACGAAGTGGCATATCAAGAATATATGTAGCTTGCTCATCGTTAAGTTTGAAGTCTTTAATCAGCTTATCTTTAGCAGCAGCTGCATCATCGCTTCCACGGATAATCTTGATGATCTTATCGATATCGATAATTGCCTTAAGAAGTCCATCGACAAGTGAAAGTCGATCTTGAGCCTTTGCTTTACGGAACTCTGAACGACGGCGGACGACTTCAATACGGTGATCGATAAATACTTGAAGCAATTCTTTGAGACCAAGAGTCTGCGGCTTGCCTTTAACAAGTGCTACAGCATTGATTGCAAAGGCATCTTCCATAGGTGTGAGTTTGAATAGCTTTTCAAGTACATCTTCGGGTTCAAAGCCATTCTTAAGTTCGATAACAACGTTTGTACCGGTTTGCCCATCAGTAAGATCGATGATGTCTGAGATTCCTTGAATTTTCTTTGCCTTAGCAAGGTCTGCAATGCGCTCGACAACTTTTTCAGGGCCGATGTTAAATGGAAGCTCCTTGATGACGATTCCCATTTTGCGAGAAGAAACTTTTGAAATTTCAGTTGTTGCGCGAACTTTGAAAGAACCTTTACCTGTTGCGTAGGCTTCACGAACACCTTCGAGCCCAACAATTTCTCCACCCGTTGGGAAATCTGGCGCTGGAATATGTCTCATCAGCTGATTCAGAGTTGCTTTAGGGTTATCAATCAGGAACTTTGTAGCGGCAATTACTTCGCCAAGATTGTGTGGCGCCATATTTGTTGCCATACCCACTGCGATTCCTGAACCACCGTTTACAAGAAGATTAGGAAATGCTGCGGGCAGTACAAGGGGCTCTGAAAGTTGACCATCGTAGTTTGGTCCGAAATCGACAGTGTTCTCATCTGCTTCTGCAACCATCGCCATTGCAGTGGGCGCAAGACGCGCTTCGGTGTAACGCATCGCTGCGGGGCCAGCATCAAGTGATCCAAAGTTTCCGTGACCATCGATCAGTGGAAGCTGCATTGAAAAAGATTGCGCCATGCGAACAAGTGCGTCATAAATTGCTGAGTCCCCGTGTGGGTGCAACTTACCCATAACTTCACCAACTACACGCGCACTCTTTACATGTCCGCGCTCTGGGCGAAGTCCCATATCTGCCATCTGATGCAAGATGCGACGGTGCACTGGTTTAAGTCCATCACGCGCATCAGGAAGAGCGCGTGAGTAAATTACAGAGTATGCATATTCAAGAAATGATTCTGACATTTCTGAAGAGACATCGATATCGACAATCTTTCCTGGATATTCACCAGGCTTTGGTCCTGCGACCTTTGCCGATTTCTTGGGTGCTGCTGTCTTCTTCGTAGCCATGGCGCGTATTCTGCCAAGTCATTGTGTTAAATCTTGGTACCTACACGCGGTCTTGCGCCAATGATTGCCACACATTGGGCCGCAATCTCGGCTCCGGCCATTAATGACCGGGTTAAATCACCATGTGAAGAGAAATGTGAAATAAATCCTGCTGCAAATGAATCTCCAGCCCCAGTGGTATCAATAACTGTTGCATCATGAGCAGCAAGGGAGACTGAGTCAGAGCCACGTGATTTACCAATTGATCCATGTGATCCCCGCTTAATAACAACGGTCTCGCAAGAAACAAGCAGTGCATCAAGTGCTCTCTCAAGATCACTTTCACCCGTTAGATAGATTGCTTCTTCTTCATTAAGCAATAGAACGCTCATAGAAGGAAGCCAAGATTTCACTTCATTGATGTCAACTTCCTTCATGGCACCAACAGATGCAGGGTCGAAATAAATTGGAATGCTTGCAGTACGAATCTTTGTGATCATCTCTTTAATACCTGCAAGAGATTGCGGATCAAGAGGAGAGTAGCCCGAGATATAAACTGCATCGAAACCAGAGATATCAGGAAGGTCGCCAATATGTAATCCTGAGTTTGCGCCATTGTCAGGAAACATCGTTCGTTCACCGGTTGGATCAACAAGCACAACGACAACCCCAGAACGGGCACCGCTAACCATGAGATTTTCGTGGTGCACACCAAGGGCATCAAATTCGCTAATCAGTGCAGCGCCCGCAGCATCATCGCCAACATGGCCAACAATGGTCGCTTGCGCATTTGTGCGAGTGAGCCACGAGGCTACGTTTGCAGCTGCGCCGCCGCCGTGAGTAGAAATCTCTGAGGCGGTATCACTGCCGTAGTTAATCTCTGAAGGCAACACCGCAATCTTGGTGACAACATCGAGCATTACATCACCGATGCAGAGAACTTTGGTTGTCATCAATAACGCTATTTCTTGTTGGCAGCTACTGCGATATCGGCAGCGAGTGCTGAATTAGATTTAATGATTTCGATATTTACCTTTAGAGATTCACCTTCAGATGCGGTGTGGAAATGCTCAAGTAGGTAAGGAGTTACTGCTTTTCCAATGATTCCATTCTTGGCACAACCTTCAAGACCACTCTTAAGGATTGCATCGTGACGTGCACGATTCATTTCGTGGGCAACTGGATTTGCCACAATCAGCGCATGAGCATTTGTCCCTAAAGCTTTACGGGTGGCAATGATTGCGGCAATTTCTGCGGCGCTATCAGCTTGATGTTCTATGGTGAATCCTGAATCAGTGAGATAAAAACCAGGGAAAGCCGTTGTCTTATAGCCAACAACACCAATTGCCAGTGTCTCGAGTCTTTCAAGAGTCGCGGCAACGTCGAGTATAGATTTCACTCCGGCACACACAACTGTGATGTCTAAATTAGCCAGCGCAGTTAAATCAGCAGATTCATCGAATGATTCATTGGCCCCACGGTGCACCCCACCCAATCCGCCAGTTGCAAATACATGAATTCCTGCAAGTGCTGCAAGGTGGGCAGTTGCGGCAACAGTTGTTGCAGCGCTCTTATTAGTTGCGGCAATAATTGCTAAATCACGACTCGATGCCTTTGCAATGTCATCTCGTTTTGCAATAGCAACTAATTGATCATCTGTTAACCCAATACAGACTGTGCCATCGAGAATCGCAATAGTTGCTGGAGTTGCACCATGTGCGCGAACTATCGCTTCGACCTCGCGCGCAACCTCTAAATTAGATGGACGTGGAAGGCCATGGCTAATAATTGTTGATTCGAGTGCCACGACAGGTTTTCCAGCGGCAAGTGCTGCGGCAACCTCGGGAGATGTAACGAAACCGAGTGAATTCATACGGGGAACAATACTCGTGAGACGATACGGCTGTGCACCTGTCGCAAATCATGCCCTCGATTTTTTCTACCTTGGGTTTAAGCACTGCGGTGGATTCAATTGGATGTGGCGAAAGTCCCAGCGGCCGCGAACTCCTTTTTCTTATTGATGGATTCGGCGCTGATGTCTTGGGTACGTATGCAGCCGCAGCTCCTCATTTGGTTTCACTAGCTGCACACGGAAAAGTGCAGACATCATTTCCTTCGACAACTGCGACAAGTCTTGCAACGCTTACAACAGGTGTCATGCCGGGTGCGCATGGAATGTTGGGTTACACAGTGCAAGTTCCGCGAAGTGGCGGGCGAGTACTAAATACTTTGAAGTGGGATGAACGTGTTGATCCAGTCATCTGGCAACCAGTTCCTACGCTCTTTGAAAGAGCTATGGCTGCAGGAATTACAACTACACATGTGGCGGCAAAGAGATATGAGAATTCAGGGTTTACACGGGCAGTATTTAGGGGAGCGCATTACAAAGGTGCCAATCTTGTCACTGACTTGCTGAGCGAAACGATTGCTGCGCTTGAATCAACACCTTCTTTTGTTTATCTCTATGTCAATGATCTCGATTCTGCCGGGCATTCAGATGGAGTCGGTTCCGATAAATGGTTAGCCGCGCTTACCGGAGTTGATCAACTAGTGGGATCCTTGATTGAAAAAGTGCCGCATGGAACTCGCATCTGGGTTACTGCAGATCACGGAATGATTAATGTGACTGAGAAAGTTGTGCTCGGCCAAGACAATAATTTGCTCACTGATATTGCTGTGATTGCTGGCGAACCTCGGGCTCGACATTTATACCTTGCAACGGATTCACAACACACTTCTGAAGAAGTGGTTCAACGTTGGCGTCAGACCTTGGGCGATAAAGTAATAATGCATACCCGAGCAACAGCAATTGCAGAAGGACTCTTTGGTAGCGATGTTTCTATGGATGCAGCAGATCGAGCCGGGGATGTCATTGCAATAGCTCAAGCAGGTCTAGTTTTGCTAGATCCAGAGCGTGCAGATAAAGAAGGCGCCATGGTTGGTCATCACGGTGGAGTTACAGAGACTGAAAGTTCAGTTCCGCTGCTGAATAGAACCGTTAACTAGTTCTCTTCTGGTTCTTCTTGCGTCTTGTGACCAAACATTATTTCATCCCATGAAGGAACTTTTGCTCGAGCAGTAATTCCATCTTGTGAATCTGCCGGTGTAGGAGTCTCGCGAATCACTGCAAGACGTGGAGTCTCTGGCTTCTCTTCAACTGCAGGGGTGAATACATCTTCGATTCGGGTTGGTTCAATTCGCGATGGATGAGTTGGCTCTGAATGAATAATTCCAGTCGCAACCGGACGAGCAGGAGCATCTTCATCAATCAGCCAAGCGCCGTTGTCATCTGACGCGTCCAGTGCGCGACGTGCGAGATCAAAAATCCAGGTTGCGATTCCATTTCCATCACGGTTTGGGTAATGAAGTTCAATGTGCCAGGTGCCATCAGGTAGGCGCCACGTATTCCATCTCACTTCATCTGTGTCGACGCCACGTGGGGCAAGCTTTGCGAGGGCAACATCTTTAAATGTCATTTCAATGCGATGAACATCCTTGCGCATCACTAGCTCGCGAGCGCGATCAAGGATGTATTCACGTTCTTGCATGATTGGTCCAGAGAATCTTTCAACTTTTTCAAGAGTTGTTTGACCATCACGAGCAATTTGCTCAAAGCTATCACCGGCACGAAGGCGACGCTGAATCTCTTTAACAGAAATTGTCTCGACGGCATCGGCTGCTGGAACTGATGTAAGTCGCGGTTGGTTAACTGTCGCGCGAAGTGTGTCGCTAATTCGAAGAGAGAATTCTGCACCGTCAGTATCAACAAGGGCGAGATGGTTTCCGTCCTCAGTTTTTCCTGTTAGGCGAAGCTCTGTCATGGGGTGAGAATAACGGATATAGGGTCAATTTCTCGAGAGATAGACCCTCTAAGATGCGCATATGTATAAAGATTTGTTGACCTTGGCTCAGAAAGTCGGTGCAGAGGCAGGCGCTTTATTGATGGATCGGCCTCAGGCATTTGAAATTGAATCCAAGTCAACAGCTATCGATATCGCAACTCAGATGGATAAAAAGGCCGAGGCCTTTATTGTCGAATCTCTCCTTGCTGCCCGACCTGATGATGGAGTGATAGGTGAAGAAGGCGCATCTATAGAAAGTACATCAGGAATCACATGGGTTATCGATCCACTTGATGGCACAGTAAATTATTTTTATGGACTTCCCGGGTGGAATGTTTCGATTGCTGCAAAGGATAAAGACGGTGCAATTGTCGGAGTAGTCACTGCGCCAACGATTAATTCAACATGGTGGGCAACACGAGGGGGCGGGGCTTTCTACAATGGACATGCAATTACATGCAATGACCCCATCGAACTTGATCATGCATTGATTGCTACAGGATTTCAATACGATGTTGCTTATCGCCTGACTCAGCTTGAAGATTTTGCAAAGCTTGTTCCTATTGTTCGCGATATTCGCCGCAACGGCGCAGCTGCTGTCGATCTCTGTCATGTTGCAATGGGCGCTCTTGATGGATATTACGAAGCAGGGTTAAAGGAATGGGACTGGTCTGCAGGGGGATTAGTAGCGACAGAGGCGGGCGCCATCTTCAAGCAATACGGCGATAGCCCTATGGCAATCTCTATGGCTGCCGGTCGGCACCTGCACTCAGAGCTCGAGGCACTTCTCGGCTTTAGCGCGTAATTTTCGCGGTCCTCAGACCCGATTTACGCTCAAGGGCCCTTCTGTGGCAAGATACGCAGTCTGCACCGCGTTACCTCGCAGTGCCTCTTATATGTAACGAACAGGACCAAAGATGAACATTCTCGACGTAGTAGATGCTGCCTCACTCCGCAAGGACATTCCACAGTTCCGTGCAGGCGATGAGCTTAAGATCCACGTTCGTGTTATCGAAGGCAGCAAGTCACGTCTTCAGGTATTCCAGGGAATTGTTATCGGTCGTCAGGGTGACGGAGTTCGCGAGACTTTCACAATCCGTAAAGTTTCATACGGCGTTGGCGTAGAGCGCACATTCCCAGTTCACACACCAGTTATTGAAAAGATTGAACTCGTCAAGAAGGGCGATGTTCGCCGCGCAAAGCTTTACTACCTCCGCGATCTTCGCGGTAAGGCTGCAAAGATTCGCGAAAAGCGTGATGGCGTTGAAGGTTACGGCGATGGAATTCTTTCGACTCCTGTGGCAGAGGTAATTGCGCCAGAGCCAGTAGTTGAGGCAGTTGTTGAAACTCCAGCTGAAGTTGTGGTTACAGAAGATGTCGCAGTAGCAGAAGTTGCTGAGGCGCCAGTTGCTGAAGATGTCGCAGTAGCCGACACCAAAGAATAACCAAACCTTCGTTCATGCCACGTAAGGGCTCAGTCCTTCGTGAGCTCCCGATTCTTGTAATCGTTGCGCTCGCAGTTTCACTAATTATCAAGACATTTTTTGTACAGTTTTTCTATATCCCGTCGGGCTCAATGGAAAATACACTTCAAATTCAAGACCGCGTTGCAGTGAACAAACTTCCATTCTTCTCCAAGAATATTTCACGCGGAGATGTTGTCGTTTTCCGTGATCCTGACAACTGGCTTCCAGAGCCATATGCTCTTGAAGAGAACAAAGTAGTCACAAAAGTTAAAGAAGGTCTTGTAATTGTCGGAGTCCTTCCAAACCCTGCAAAACAATTCTTAGTCAAGCGCGTCATTGGCGTCGAGGGCGACACGATTGTGTGCTGCGCGAAGGATGGATCCATGAAAATTAATGGCAAAGCAGTAGATGAACCATATATTTTTAAGGGTAACAAACCGAGTGAACTAAAATTCAATGTCACTGTTCCGCAAGGAAAAATATGGGTTATGGGCGATCACCGAAATGCATCTGCTGACTCTCGCTACCACCAAGATGATGTAAATAACGGATTCGTTCCAGTTTCAAAAGTTACTGGACGCGCCTTTGCAATTATCTGGCCGTTTAAGAATATTGGCATAATTTCTTCTCAAAATCCCATTAAGTAGTTTCATCTCATGAAAGCGATTGAGCAACTACTTCGCAACGCAGGTATTTCACCGGTTGCAGGAGTAGATGAAGCAGGTCGAGGTCCTTGTGCTGGACCACTTGTAATTGCTGCAGTCATTCTTGAAGATCCCTTTGCTCCAGAACTCTCCGAAGTTCGCGACTCGAAGGAAATATCCGAGAAAAAGCGTGAGGAGTTATTTGAAGTCATTATGAAACTTGCCTTCAGCGTCAGCATCATTCGAGTTTCAGTTTCGGAAATTGATGAACGAGGAGTCCATGCTGCAAATCTTGATGGAATGAGACGAGCTGTTAATGGGCTAGATGTAGAGCCTGCATATGTATTAACAGATGGATATGCCATTGAAGGACTTGCTATACCAAACGTTGCTGTATGGAAAGGCGATCAAGTGGTGACTGCAATCAGCGCCGCGTCGATCATCGCAAAAGTAACTAGGGACCGCGAAATGATTGAACTTGATGCAAAGTATCCACAGTATGGATTTGCAAAACATAAGGGCTATATCACAGCTGCGCATACGGCAGCGCTCAACCAATACGGTCCTTGTGCAGAACATCGCACATCATTTTCAAATGTAGCTGCACTGATTAAATAGTTTTACACAGTCCCTAACTCTCGATGCCGGGACAGTGTCTGTGGCCTCTTAACCTGCGCCCATGAGCACACGAATGAAGAAGCCTGGACCTAAGCAAAGAACTGGCGCGTTCGGTGAAAGTAAAACTGCAGAGTTCGTCACAGACCGTGGGGATGAAATTCTCGATCGTAATTGGAGAATTCGCGAGGGCGAGATAGATCTTGTCTCCCTTTCCCGAGATGGCATCTTCCATTTCATTGAGGTGAAAACTCGAAGTTCACTCGCATTCGGACATCCTTTCGAAGCCATCAATGCAGACAAAGCCCATCGCATGCAAAGACTTGCGCTGGCCTGGCTTGCTACCCATGGTTGCCTTGGATGTGAATATGCCATCGATGTTGTCGCGGTCCTGATTGCCGCAGAAGGCACACATACTCTGGAATATCGCGGAAACATATTGTGAGTATCGGTTATACAAAAAGTGTTGCACTCTTGGGAATTTCTGGAAGTGTGGTCGAAATTGAAGTTGATATCTCTGATGGAATCCCTATGTATTCACTACTTGGTCTACCTGATGCCGCGCTTCAAGAGTCTCGCGATCGAGTCCGTGCAGCAATAACTAATTGCAACGAAATTTGGCCTAATCGCAAGGTAACCGTTTCACTCTCTCCGGCATGGCTTCCTAAGAGTGGATCAAGTTTCGATTTATCAATTGCAATAAGCATCTTGATAGCACATCAAGTAATTCCGCAGGATCCACTTGAGGAAACAATTGTTTTGGGTGAGCTCGCACTCGATGGAAAGATTCGTTCGGTGCGTGGTGTTCTTCCCGCGCTCATCGCAGCACACCAATCTGGCATAACTCGCGCGATCATCCCGCGTGCGAATAAAGCCGAAGCCCAGTTAATGCCACAGATGCAGATTCTTGTCTTCGATCATCTGCGTGAGGTGTTGATGTGGGTCAGAACTGGTCAGCATCCAGAAGCGCAGGAACTTGATCTTGCTGATGTTGATAACGAGAATTATTTGGATTTCACTGATGTTGCGGGTCAGAGCAAGGCTAGGTTTGCTGCAGAAGTAGCGGCAACAGGAGGACACCATCTTTTGCTTGTAGGGCCACCAGGTGCCGGTAAGACAATGATTGCTTCGCGCATACCTTCGATTCTGCCTTCTCTTACAATCGAACAGGCGCTAGAAGTCACGGCCGTACATTCCATTTCTGGTTCCTTTGCAACACGTTCTCCAATGTCACTTCTTGCACCGATAGTTTCGCCTCATCACACTGCATCACGGGTTGCGATAGTTGGTGGTGGTTCGCATGTGATTAAACCCGGTGCATGCACCTTGGCGCATCACGGAGTGTTGTTTATCGATGAGGCTCCAGAGTGTGCAGCGGGCGTACTTGATTCATTAAGGCAACCACTTGAGACCGGAACCATCACAATTACTCGAAGCGTCGGAAACATTACATTTCCCGCAGAGTTTCTACTTGTACTTGCAGCAAACCCTTGTCCATGTGGAAAATTCAGTGGCAAAGGTAGAGGCTGCCAATGCTCTTCACTTTCAGTCCGCAGATATCTTGGAAAACTCTCGGGTCCTTTGATGGATCGCATCGATATGCGCGTTCAGGTCGAGCCTGTATCACGAGTCGAAATGGCTGCTACTGAACTTGGCGAAAGTAGCGCAGAGATAAAAGCTCGAGTTATCTCTGCCCGTAATTCTGCAGCACAACGTTTTGCAGGAAGAGAATGGCAGCTTAACGCCCATATACCCAGCAGAGAATTACGGACAACGTACAAGCCCGAGCGCTTAGGTATGAACTTTCTCCACGATGAACTAGATAAAGAGAGATTGACTGCACGCGGCTTACATAAAGTGATTCGACTCGCCTGGACTTTGGCTGATCTTGCGCAACGGGAAATTCCCACATTGTCAGATGTCACACAGGCATATGCATTACGAGAAGGTTCAGAGATTTGAATACAGCAGATATCCGGTTGGCTCTCTTTGCCTGCATCGAACCCGGAGTTGCATTATGGTCACGTGAAATTGCAGAACGAGGCCTTGACGCTGTCTATGATCGAATCACCACTCGAAAATATGACACAGTAAAACACGCTGGACTCATGGAGAGATTCGCGACCTTTGAACTAGATGTTGCACGGGAATCGATTATCAAATCTGGTGGAGTCTTCATCACGTGTGATGATGAAAATTGGCCTAGCTCACTCAACGATTTAGAGGTCCCACCACTTGGTTTGATAGTTAAAGGTGATGTAGCGCTTCTTACTCAACGTTCTCTAGCAATTGTTGGCACGCGTAATCCAACTCCGTATGGAATCCGTATAGCTGGAGATTTTGCTGCTGGGTTTGTAGATCGTGAGTGGGCGATAGTCAGCGGGGGAGCATATGGAATTGATACTGCTGCACATCGAGGCGCACTTGTTGCCGAAGGTCGCACAATTGCAGTGATTGCATCGGGAATAGATATTCAGTACCCGGCTGGTAACGCAAGGTTGTTTGAAGAAATATGTGAGAACGGCGCCATAGTTTCTGAAGTGATGCCCGGTGTAATTGCAATGCCGCATCGTTTCCTAACCCGAAACAGAGTGATTGCAGCTCTCTCAAAGAGCACACTCGTTGTAGAGGCTGCATTTAGAAGTGGATCTCTCCGTACTGCGCGTGATGCAGCAGAGTTGATGAAACCGGTTATGGCAATTCCGGGACCAATAAATTCACCATCTTCAGAAGGATGTCACCGTCTGATTGGCGAGCGAGCCGCCGAACTCGTGACCTCTGTTGCAGATGCAATCGAGTTGATTTCAGCCCTTTAGGTAATGCTTCTATGTAATGAGAGACTTAGCCCATGAGTGAATTCCGTTCAGGCTTTGTCGCGATAGTCGGCCGCCCAAACACTGGAAAATCAACTCTTATCAACGCGCTCGTGGGAAAAAAGATTGCAATCACATCTCCGCACCCAAATACGACACGGCATGCAATTCGAGGAATCGTCAATAACCCTGAATTTCAGGCAGTCCTTGTAGATACTCCCGGAGTCCATAAACCAAAGACTCTGTTAGGACATCGCCTTAACGCGGTTGTCAGCGAGAGTATGGATTCAGTCGATATCGTCATGATGTGTCTGCCGGCAGATGAAACTTCTGGCGCTGGAGATGAATTCATTGCAGCTGAAATTGCAAAATATCCACGTGCTAAGAAGTTTGCCCTAGTCACTAAGACAGATTTGGTTTCTAAGAAAAATATTGCTACTCGTTTACTCGGAATTTCAGAGCTAGCTAAAGGTTTTTCGTGGAATGAGATAGTGCCAATCTCAGCCGCAATTCACGAACAAATCGATTTACTAGAAGAACTCATAGGCAAAAACTTGCCGATCGGACCTGCCTATTACCCAATCGATATGAAGAGTGATCAAGATATTCAGCAGTTGATTTGCGAGCTTATCCGCGAAGCTGCAATGAGGGATGCGCGCGAGGAACTGCCACATTCGATCATGGTCACAATTGATGAGATGGCTGAACGTGAAGAGAAAGGCAGTCGCCCATTCTTTGATATCCACGCCAGCATTCACGTTGAGCGAGATTCACAGACCGGAATTATTCTGGGCCACCAAGGCGAACGACTTAAAGATATTGGAATGCGCGCCCGTAAAGATATTGAACGTGAGCTTGGTGCGCGTATTTTCCTTGGATTACATGTGAAAGTTTCAAAAGAATGGCAGCGTGACCCAAAACTGCTTGAACGCCTTGGATTTACTGAGCGCTGAGAACTCCTGTTGAAAGAGCAACAAGCAGTGCTGATCCAAGTGCCACACGATAAATGACAAATGGCGTAAATGTCTTTGTAGAAATGAACTTCATCAACCAAGCAATAACGCTATATCCAACCAGGAATGCAACTACGGTGGCAGCTAAAGTTTCAGGCATTGAGTATGCATTCACTGATGAATCTGAAATTGCGCTTTTGAGTTCATAGAATCCGCTGCCAAAGACGGCTGGAAGAGCCAGCAAGAATGAGTACCGCAATGCTGCTTCACGTTTGTAGCCGAGTAAACGGCCTAGTGCAATTGTCGCACCTGAGCGGGAAACACCAGGTACTAGAGCAAGGGCTTGCGCAAAACCATATGCGATTCCGTCGCGGGCATTTAGATTCGCTAAATTCTTTTCATTCCGTCCGACTTTATCTGCAACTCCAAGAAGTAATCCAAAAACAATCAGCGTTGTGGCGACTATCCAAAGTGACCTGAAGTTATTTGTGATGTAGCTCTGGCCAAGGTATCCGAGAATGGCAATAGGCAGCGTTCCTATAATGATCAATGTTCCTAAACGCGCTTCAGCAGAACCATCGCGCTTAAACCAAGCCTTAAGTATCGAAGCAATATCTTTTCTAAAGTAAATCAAGACCGCTAGTTCTGTACCGATTTGAGAAATCGCAGTAAATGCTGCGCCAGGGTCTTTTGCACTAGGTAAGAACTCACCAACAATACGTAAATGCGCACTTGATGAGACTGGGATAAATTCCGTTAACCCTTGAACTAGGCCGAGGAAGAGTGCTTCGAGCATTGAGCAAGTATCGCAAGAATTATGCTGATACAGGCTTACGGCTCGCGAAATATGAACCAATCAATACAAGTGGTAAACCTAGGAGCATGCCGGTAGTAAGCGGCTCATCAAGAATGATTACTCCAAGCACGACGGCGAAAGCAGTGTTGAGATATGTGACCAGCGACCCACGTGCAACGCCGATAATTGCTGCAAGTGAAAAGAATGCGACGAAAGCGATTCCGGTCGAGAGAATACCTAGACCCAAAACAGCGCTGATTGCTTCGTCTGAAATTTCATGTTTTGGCCATTGAAGAAATGTCCAAGGCAAATAGAAGATTGCTGTAATTGTCATAGCAACTGCATTAATTGCAATTCCTGAGACGTGTGGAAGGGCGCCTTGCACCATCATCACTGCATATGAATATCCGATTGCCGCGACGAGAACCATCAGAATGGAAATTGGATCCGAGCTTCCTGTAATGCTCTCAAGGCCTACGATGGCAATAAGTCCAATGAAGCCGATGACGATTCCAAAGAGGCGCTTGCGTTGCCACACTGTCTTATCCCCACGCATCGATGCAAAAATAGTTGCCCAAATGGGAACTGAGGCAATAAGTAATCCAGCCAAGCCTGAAGAAATTTTCTGCTCAGCAGTGCCAATTAAAATCCACGGACCAATCATCTCTAGAAGCGCGTAGGGCGCTACGTACTTTATTCCACGAATCGCTGGCATGAGTTGTTTCTGCTTGATTGCAAAAGGAAGAAGAATTGCTGCTCCTATAGCGGTTCGCAGACAGACAACAATTGCGGGTGAAAAACCATTTTCTGGGTCAACTGCTATTTTAATAAACAAATACGGGACGCCCCACAAAAAACCAACAAGAATGAATAAGAACCAGCCGCGACGTGACATTTAGTTAACACCTTGAGTAATTTTCTTCATCTCTGTAACTACAAAGTTAATGGCTTGCTTTGATGTTGGAGTGAGAGCCAAATTGGCAAAGAACCCATGAATCATTCCTGCGTACTCGCGGTAAACAACGCTTGAACCAGCTTGCTGAAGTAATTCTGCATATCGCTGACTATCGGAGAGCAATGGGTCGTATTGAGCAGTAACAATGATTGCCGGCGCTAAGTTCGAGTGATTGTTTGCAACCATTGGTACTGCGTAGGGATTGTTGTCATGGCTATCACCTTGAAGGTATTGATCCCAGAACCACTTCATGGCTTGGGTTGATAACCCGTATCCGGTTGCATGCTCGCAATAGGACTCAAGTTCAAAATCCATTCCGTTGCATGGATAGATAAGAATTTGAAAGCTGAGTTTGATTTTGTTATCACGCGCTTTGAGTGCAACAGCTGAGGCTAAATTGCCACCGGCACTGTCACCAGCAACTCCGAGAGCCTGCGGATCTATCTTGAGATCTTTAGCGCTCTCGATTACCCAAAGAAGAGTTGCGTAGCAATCATCAAAGGGAACCGGAAAAGGATGCTCGGGTGCTTTTTGATAGCTAACACTGATGATTGTGAAGCCACTTTGATTCGCTAGATGAGTAAGCGCAGCATCATAGATATCGAGAAAGTTTAAAACCCATCCACCACCATGGAAGAAAATGATTGCGGGCGCTGAAGGATTCGTTGTTGGCCGGTAGATTCGAATCGGTAGATCTGCAGTTGGGCCAGGGATAAAACGATTAACAACCTCGTGGATATCTTCGACTGGTCCAGCAAGAGCAACTCTGCCTTGAGTGTTTTTTCTAATCACATCAATCGGTGCTTCCCAGACTTGAGGTAATCCAGCTTTGGCACCTGCTTCGAGAAAAGCTTTTATTTCCGGTGCAAGAGTCATTGCGCTATTGAATCAGAGCTCACCGCGAGAGAGAAGTTCTAAGACTTCTTGAGCGCGTTCCTGTAATTCGGGAAGATCACTAAGTCTTCGTAAACCGGCAAGTTGTTGTCCCATACGATGATTTCTTGAGAATTGTTCCTGATTTCGTGCTAAGAAATCCCAATACAAAGTAGTAAATGGACAAGCATCGCTACCTACGCGCTTCTTTGGGTCAAAGACGCAAGTCTTGCAAAAGTTACCCATCTTCGAAATGTATGAACCACCAGATGCATATGGTTTTGTCGCCAAACGTCCACCATCTGCATGAAGACTCATTCCAATGACATTTGGGACCATTACCCAATCTGCTGCATCAATAAATGCTCGTCTCATCCAATCAAGAAACTCTTGGGGAGAAGTTCCAGTGATTAATGCGAGGTTACTTAAAACCATCAATCGTGGGATGTGATGAACCCAGGCACGCGCCTGAATATCTCTCACTTGCGTAGCAACACAATTCATCTGTGTTTTAGTTGAATCTACATAAAGCGGAAGAAGCGGTCGATTAGCCTGAAGTGAGTTTTCTTCTCGGTAAAGATCACCGAAGTACCAATAAAGACCGTTGATGTATTCACGCCACCCAATAACCTGGCGGATAAATCCTTCAGCACTGGCAAGTGGAATTCCACCTTCGAGGTACTTCGCAAGTGCTGCCTCGATTACTTCTTCAGCATGTAACAAACCAACATTTAGATAGGGGCTCAGTAGCGAATGATTTACAGCCCAGCTCTCATTAGGCATTGCGTCTTCGTAGGCTCCAAATTCTGCGAATACGTTTTCACAGAAATGAGAGAGCTGGGCCAGAGCACCAGCGCGAGTCGTAGCCCAGGTTGAATCTGGATCATCACCGAATACCGGAATCTTTCGTTCTTTGATTTCACGTAGTACGCGTGCGTCGATGTCATCGCGCTGATGCTCTAGGTATTGAGGCCACGAGTGCGCGCCCTTAGGAGGTGGCAAACGATTATCGGCATCGTAGTTCCATTTACCGCCAACAGGAGAGGAGCCTTCCATTAACACATCAAGGCGCACTCTTTGAGCACGGTAGAAATTCTCCATCACTAATGACTTTTGAGCAGAAGCCCATTGTGCGAAAAGTGTTCTCGAAGTGAGAAAAAAATCATTCTCAATAAAAGTCACATCTGCCTCTTGCAAGCTCTGATATTGCTTGTGTGAAGATGGCTCCGTTGTAACAATCTCGATTCCAGGATTTTCTTTTCGGAACTCTTCTATTCCGGTATTTGTATCTGCACTCTGAATAAATGTGACAACAAATCCTTCATCCCTCAGCACTTGCAGAAAATGTTCACGGCTTGAGATAAGAAAGAACAGCCGTTGTATGTGCCACGATCTCGTGTACAACATGCGTTCACTTTCGATGCAAAGAATCTGATGGGTCTTTGGGTGAGCATCCTTAAGGGCGCCGTAATCTCGATTGAGATGGTCGTTGAGTAGAAGGACAGCTTTCACCTAGCTTTCACGCAGATTTCTAGGTAGTTGCGAACTCACACATGCGCGGAGTTGGGGCTTTGCCATGGCGAAAGGCTAGACTGTCCCAGTCAGTGTTGACCACAGTGCGGCGTAATTGCAGCCGAAATCTCACTTAACTTTGGAGCACGTAATGCGTATTGGAATTCTTACAGGTGGCGGAGACTGCCCAGGACTCAACGGCGTTATCCGCGGAGTCGTAACTAAAGGTATTAAAGAGTATGGATATGAATTCGTAGGTTTCCGCGATGGTTGGAAAGGTCCGCTCGAGGCGTTAACCATGCCGCTAGATCTTGCAACCGTGAAGCCAATTCTTGCCAAGGGCGGAACCATCCTTGGTTCTTCACGCACCAACCCATTTAAGATTGAAAATGGCGTCGAGCGCATTAAGCAAAACCTTGCGGATCAGGGAATCGATGTACTTATTGCAATCGGTGGCGAAGACACTCTTGGTGTTGCTACAAAGCTCGATGCACTTGGCGTCAAAGTTATTGGCGTACCAAAGACAATCGATAACGACCTTAACAACACGGATTTCACATTTGGTTTTGATACTTCAGTAAATATCGCAATGGAAGCAATCGACCGCCTGCATACAACTGCAGAATCCCACCACCGTCCACTCATTGTTGAAGTAATGGGACGTCACGCCGGATGGATTGCTCTTCACTCGGGATTAGCAGGCGATGCTGCATGCATTCTTATCCCAGAGGTTAAGTTCTCAGTAGATAAGGTCTGCGAATACGTTAAGTCACGATTTGCGACTGGAACAGCGCCAATTATCGTCATTGCAGAAGGAGCAATTCCGCAAGATGGGGACATGATTACTAAAGATCAGCCACTTGATGCATTTGGCCACGTACAACTTTCAGGCATCGGCGATTGGCTCGCTGCAGAGATTGAGACAAAGACTGGTTATCAGACTCGTTGCACTGTACTTGGGCACATTCAGCGCGGTGGAACACCATCGGCCTTTGATCGCGTACTCAGCTCACGTTTTGGTCTCGAGGCAATCACTGCAGTGCACGAAGGTGACTTCGGGAAGATGATGGCCCTCCATGGAACGAAAATTGCTCGTGTACCGTTGGCATCTGCCACCGATGTGTTAAAAACTGTTCCAATCGAGCGATACGAGGAGATTACTTCGTTCTTTGGCTAATCTCCCTGCGAGATTGCATCTGAACGTTCTACGCTTATGACCATGACAACGCCTTCCTCGAATCTGGATAATCTCTTTGATTCCACCCTCGTTGCATCGCAACAACCAAATTGGCCGGGTGGCAAAGATGGTGCTCCACTTGCAAAAGCTGTTGCAGATCTCAAAGCATTACCGCCACTTGTGTTTGCAGGTGAGTGCGATGATCTCAAAGCGAAAATTGCAGAAGCAGCAGCTGGTCGTGCATTCTGGTTACAAGGTGGTGACTGTGCTGAGACATTTACATCAGCTACTGCAGATTCTATTCGTAACCGCATCAAAACTATCTTGCAGATGGCAGCGGTTCTTCAGTACCACTCAAGTTTACCGGTTATCAAAGTTGGACGTATGGCTGGTCAATTCGCAAAGCCGAGATCTAACGATTTGGAAACCCGCGGTGATGTAACGCTGCCTGCATACCGTGGTGATGCTGTCAATGACATTGAATTTACCGAAAGTGCGCGTACTCCCGATCCACAGAGATTGGTTCGCGTATACAACACATCTGCAGCGACACTAAATTTAGTGCGCGCCTTCACTCAAGGTGGATTTGCCGATCTTCGTCAGGTGCACGAGTGGAATAAGGGATTCATCCGCGACTCAAAGTTTGGCGAGAAGTACGAACAAATGGCGACTGAGATTGGTCGCGCATTGGCATTTATGGCATCTGCTGGAGTAGATCCAGAACAGTTCAAGGCCGTTGATTTCTATGCAAGCCACGAAGCGCTCATCATTGAATACGAGAAGGCTTTAACTCGTATCGACTCACGCACACAACTTGCTTACGATGTTTCAGGTCACTTCATCTGGATTGGTGAACGCACACGCCAGCTCGATGGCGCACATGTTGATTTCGCTTCAAAGGTTCGTAACCCAATCGGTGTAAAGCTTGGACCAAAGTCCACAGTTGAAGATGCTCTTGCTCTGATTGCAAAGCTCAACCCAGATAATGAACCAGGGCGCATCACATTTATTACGCGTATGGGTGCAAAGACCATTCGCGAAGCGCTACCGGCACTTGTTGATGGCGTAACCAAGAGCGGTGCAAGCGTTCTTTGGGTTTGCGATCCCATGCACGGAAATACTTTCGAATCCAAGAATGGCTATAAAACTCGTAACTTTGAGGATGTCCTTGATGAAGTTCGTGGATTCTTCCAGGTTCACAAGAAGCTGGGCACTCACCCAGGCGGCATCCATATTGAGCTCACGGGCGATGATGTAACCGAATGCCTTGGTGGAGGAAATGAAGTCTCTGAGAAGGATCTAGAGTCACGCTACGAGAGCGCGTGTGACCCACGCTTGAATCATTCTCAGTCCCTGGAACTCTCATTTTTGGTTGCCGAAATGTTGCGCGACCGCTAATTTAGCGAGCGTGACATTGCTTCTATCAAGCTTCGATTCACCTCTCGGAACACTTAATCTGATTTCCGATGAGCATGTTCTCTTGGCTGCAAATCTCTCAAACCTGAAAGCTCTCAAAGAGAGTCTGAGTGAAGAAGATTCGATGCGAGAGATTAAGAGTGTTAAGAAGATTCCTGTTATTACAGATTTACTTCAAGATTATTTCGATGGTGACATCTCTGCACTGAATTCGATAAAGGTTCGTCAGCCTGGAGCGCATTTTTCTCAAGAAGCATGGAAAGCTATGAAGAAGGTAAGACCAGGTGCAACCATTTCTTATACTGAATTAGCTGAACGTGCAGGTAGCGCCGCTGCTGTTCGCGCCGCAGGTAGCGCTTGTGCAAAAAATGCCATAGTTCTGATTGTTCCATGCCATCGCATTGTAAAAACTGGTGGGTCACTCGGAAATTATGCGTACGGTTTAGATAAAAAAGAGTGGCTACTTCGCCACGAGGGCGCGCTGTAATATTTCGATTGCCTGATCACATTGCGCATCATCAAAATCAAGATGCGTGACCAAACGCGCATAATGTGGACCAAGCGCGCTAATCCAAAGCCCGGCTTCTTTACAACGAGTTGTAAATTCAGCAGCAGTCATTCCCATGCCGACTAGATCCAGTCCAACAATGTTGGTCTGCACCTTTGCGGGATCAACTAAAGAGTTGTTTATCGCGTGCAGAGCTTGCGCCAATCTCTTTGCGCGGTCATGGTCGTCTGCAAGCCGCTTAATGTTGTTTTCAAGTGCGAAGTGCCCCGCAGCTGCGATGATTCCAACTTGGCGCATTCCAGCCCCGTATCTCTTACGCCAAATACGTGCATCTGCGACCCGGGATTTATCTGAAAGCATGACAGAGCCAATAGGTGCTCCCAAGCCTTTTGAAAGACAGACGCTAATGGTGTCAAAGTGTTTTCCGTATTCTGAAAGAGATACGCCGGATGCAACATGAGCATTCCAGATGCGCGCACCATCTAAGTGCATAGCTATTCCTCTCGCGTGAGCAGCGCGTGATAGAACGGCAATTTCATCGATGGGCTGAATTGTTCCGCCACCAAAGTTATGTGTGTTCTCAATTGCGATAGCAGTTGTAGAAACTAGATATGGGCCTGCATTCTCGTGCGCAACCGCAAGTGGATCTTCGGCACGTAACAAACCATCGGTAGTAGGCCAGGTGCGAGTTGTAATCCCGCTAAATGTTGCAGCCGCACCAAGTTCTGCACGAACAATATGAGAACGAGTTTCAACGAGTAGTTCTTCACCTGGCTTAACCAACGTGCGGATAGCAAGTTGATTCGCAAGTGAACCTGTAGGGGTAAACAACCCTGCTTCCTTGCCAAAGAGTGCAGCTACACGCTCTTCTAGGGAATTAACTGTTGGATCATCGCCGTAGACATCATCACCTACTTGAGCTTGTGCCATTGCAGCGCGCATTCCATCACTTGGTCGCGTGACTGTGTCAGAACGAAGATCGATTGCCATGGTTAATCCTCCTTGAGCACAATCATAAACATAGCCAGCATGACAAGCACACCACCAGCAAGTGCACGCAGAGTCAGTGTTTCTCCTCCAAATACGATTGCGAAGAAGGCAGCGAAAACAACTTCCATCGTGAGAATAACTGCCACTTTCGTTGCCGACATATGCGCTTGGGACCATGTCTGCACAACAAATGCGACTGCGGTACAGATAACTGCAGTGTAAATAATGACTAACCATCCAGCTGTATCAACTGGCGCTTCGTATCCTTGAGCAAATGAAATAACGCCAGTCATAAGTGCGCATGTGCCAAGTTGAACAATTGTCATCGCGTAAACGTCGAGGCCGCTGCTCCAGCGGCTTAAGGCAATAATGTGGGCAGCAAAAGCTACTGCGCAGAGAAATACTAAGAATTCACCAAAACCGAGGGTCCAACCTTTGAGTGAAAGTAGAGCTAATCCAACAGTTGCGATTGCAACACACAGCCAGGTAAAGGCTGTCACTCGAACCTTGAGAACGAGTGCGGCAATCAGGGGAGTGGCGACAACGTACAAGCCAGTGATAAATCCAGTGATGGCAGCACCGGTCAGTGCTAAGCCAAGTGTTTGGAGAATGTATCCAGACCCTAAGAAAAGTCCTGCAATAAATCCTTTTCGCAATATCTCTTTGTTAATTGCCTTCAGCACGCCAGGCTTAATCAACAGCATCACAATCACTGCTAAAAGAAATCGAGAGAAGAGGAAGCTATTAACACTCTGTCTCTCTATTGCATCTTTCATAACAACAAATGCAAGTCCCCATGACGCAGAAACAAGCAAAAGCGCCCATGGTGCAAGGCGCATTTTCAGAGCGTGTGAAGAACTCATCCTCGCAACTTCTTTAAGAGCGCAATCTCTTCTCCGTGCTCAGGCTCCATTCCTGGGGTTTCGAGAATCAATGGTGCGTTCTGCACTGCAGGGTGTTTGAGCAACTCTTTAAATGGAGCTTCCCCAATAAATCCCTTGCCAATATTTTGGTGTCGATCCTTAAGGGCGCCACACACATCCATCGAATCATTGGCATGAATGAGTTGGATTCTTTCAATACCAGCAACTTCAACAAGCAGGTCCAAAGTCTCTTTCATGCCGCCCTTCTTTGCGATGTCATGGCCAGCGGCAAAGACATGGCATGTATC
>WLPI01000013.1 GCA_009698845.1 Actinomycetota bacterium | reverse complement strand
ATTCCGATAGGAGAAGTACGTGGCCGCAGCAAAGAAAGCAGCACCAAATAAGCGCCGTAAGAAGGCAGCTGCTCCAGCAGCTCCAAAGAAGCGCCGTAAGAAGGCTGCTGCAGTAGCAGCACCAAAGAAGCGCCGCAAGAAGGCAGCTGCTAAGAAGGCTGCTCCAAAGCGTCGTAAGAAGGCAGCAGCTAAGAAGGCTGCTCCAAAGCGTCGTAAGAAGAAGGCAGCTGCAGCAGCACCAGCAGCTCCAAAGCGCCGTCGTCGTAAGAAGGCAGCAGCTAAGTAATTCATTTACTTATAAAAAACCCCGCCAGGTAACTGGCGGGGTTTTTTATTGCAGAAAACTAAGTAGAAGTTTTTATTCTTGTGGTGGGTTTTGCTTTAACGAATCCGTGACGCGTTCAAATATCTCAGAGAGAACTTTTTGATCTTCTTTGTTCAAGTGATCAAGAAATCTTGTGCGCACGCTTTCAACGTGGTCAGGTGCTGCGGCCACAATCGCCTTCCACCCCTTAGGGGTCATCACCGCAAAGTAGCCTCGCTTATCGACCGGGCATGCTTCGCGCTTTACCCAACCGGCCTTCTCCATCACCTTGATTCGGTGAGAGAGGCGAGACCGTGAAAGCATTGCCACATCAGCTAATTCACTCATACGCATCTTGCGATCTGGAGCATCGCTGAGCTGGGCCAGGACTTCATAGTCGGCCATGGAAAGTTCGTGGTCTTCTAAATCCGAATCCAGCGCTTCTAATAAGCGGCGGCTAGCGATGATGTAGCGGCGCCAAGCCTTCATTTCGGCAGGGTTTAACCAGCGAGGTGTTGTAGCGTTTTGCCCTGCCATAAGGCCAATAGTACGCTAGAAATGGAAAACGTTGAACTTTCAACTACTTTACCTCAGCAAGAAATGGACCCCATGAGCTCAGTTAAATCCGGAATTGATACCGCCGCACTTGACCCGAAGGTGCGTCCGCAAGATGACCTCTTTCGTCATTACAACGGCAAGTGGATTACTGAGTACGAAATGCCAGCAGATCGTTCTAGCGACGGAATTTTTCGCAAGCTGCATGACGAGGCCGAGGCACGAGTGCGCGACATCATTGAAAATTCTCAGGGTGCTGGTGAAGCACAGAAGATTGGCGATCTCTACAAATCATTTATGGACACCGATGCAATTAAGGCTCGTGGAATTTCGCCAATAGTCGATGACCTCGCTGCCATAGATCAGATAACAAACCTTCACGAGTTCATCACCGTGATGGCCAGATTAGAGATGCGCGGTATTGGCGGAATCTTTGGTGCGGCTATCTATCCGGACGCTATGGATTCGAATACCAACATTGTGTACATGGGACAGGGTGGGCTCTCGTTACCGGATGAGTCCTACTATCGCGAGGAACAGTTCGCAGAGATTCGCGCAGCATTCTTAGTACACGTCGAAAAAATGTGCGCATTAGTGGGCATTGCAGATGGCGCAGATGTAGCGAAGCGCATCCTGGCTCTCGAAACCGAAATAGCTACCCATCACTGGGATCAAGTCAAAGACCGCGATGCCACATTGACCTATAACAAGCACAGTCGGGCAGAGCTGGAAACCCTTGCCCCGCAATTCTTATTCGATCTTTGGGCCGAGCATGCCAAGGTGCCAGCAAAGGCGTTGGAATATGTGGTGGTCTGCGAGCCTTCATATTTCGAGTCTGTATCGAAGATGCTGGCTAACTTTAATGCGGACCGTGATTCCTGGATTGCCTGGCTCAAACTCAATCTGGTATCGGCGAGCGCTGCCTATCTGACTGATGACATTGTTCAACAGAACTTCGAGTTCTATGCCAAGACTCTTTCGGGCACTCCTCAAATTCGCGATCGCTGGAAGCGCGGAGTTTCAGTTACTCAGGGCGCACTCGGTGAGGCCATCGGCAAGGTCTATGTCGAGAAGTACTTCCCTGAAAAAGCCAAGACCGAGATGAAAGTTTTGGTCGACTATCTCCTTGAGGCCTATCGCATGAGCATTATTGATCTGCCATGGATGTCAGAGGCCACCAAAGCGAAGGCACTTGAAAAGCTAACAAAGTTCACTCCCAAGATTGGCTACCCAGATAAGTGGAGAGATTATTCAACGCTACAAATTTCGGCCGATGACCTGATCGGAAACCTATGGCGTATCGCAGAGTTCGATCATGCCTACGCCATCGCTAAAATCGGCGCCCCTGTCGATCGCGATGAATGGCATATGACTCCGCAGACAGTCAACGCGTATTACAACCCGCTGGCTAATGAAATCGTTTTCCCTGCCGCAATCTTGCAGCCGCCATTCTTTGATTTAGAAGCTGATATCGCAGCTAACTACGGAGGCATAGGCGCTGTTATCGGCCACGAAATTGGCCACGGATTTGATGATCAAGGATCGAAATACGATGGCGATGGAAATATGGTCGATTGGTGGACCGATGAAGATCGCACTAAGTTCGAAGCGCTAACGAAGGTCTTAGTCGATCAATTCGATGGTCTCTATCCCGAAAGCACACCCGATATTCACGTTAATGGCGCCTTCACACTAGGTGAAAACATCGGAGATCTTGGTGGCCTATCAATTGCTTATAAGGCCTACAAATTAGCCCTTAAGGGCGCGCAAAGCCCCGTTATTGATGGCCTTACAGGTGATCAGAGATTCTTCTTGTCGTACGCGCATTCATGGCGAAATAAGAACCGCCCTGAAGAAGTTCGTCGCCGTATCGCAATTGATCCGCACTCTCCTGATGAATTCCGTTGCAATCAAATCGTGCGCAATGTGCAGGAGTTCTACGGGGCCTTTGGAGTTACGGATAAAGATCAGCTCTGGCTGGCCGAACAGGAGCGCGTTCGTATTTGGTAGTTACTTCAATAGCTGCTGGGCCTGGTCCAATATCTCTGAGCGATATGTCTCGATTAAGGAAATGTGGCCATGGCCTGGCACGAACTTAAGAACTGACCCTGGGATATGGGCAGCCAACCACTTGGAGTGAGCATGTGGAACCATGAAATCGTCATCGCCTTGCCAAATATAGACAGGCTTTGTGATTGCAGCTAAATCAAATCCCCACTGTTTTACAAATGCTAAGTCGTCATCTATCCAGCCATCAAAACTTACCGCCATGGCACTGCGCATTACCGAAGCTAATTGATCCGCGTACTCGCCATCAATGATGGCTTTATCAGCATTCCCAATAAGTCCACCAAACGCTTCACGCACTTGTTCCGTAACCTGCACGGCTATAAGAAATCGCACGAACCCCGCGAGCTGCAGCCTCTTCTAGCCAGGTGCTCCATGCAGTGACATGTCCCGGTGTGCCATGATGGAAGATAATCGCTTTCTCAGAAGTGATTCCGTTATCGGCAATCTCTAATTCGCGTCCATCTTTGAGTTTAAATTGAGGCATTTGCTCAGTCTATATCTCTGCCACAATTAGCACATGGCTAAATCTGATTCAGATAAAGGGTTCTCCTTCGAGATCTCACATGCACCTGAATCCGGATTAGCTCGAGTAGGAACAATTACTACACCACATGGAGTTGTAAATACCCCAGCCTTTATTCCGGTAGGAACAAAAGCCACTGTGAAAACTGTTCTACCTGAAGCGATGGAAGATCTAGGTGCGCAAGCACTTCTTGCCAATGCCTATCACCTCTACTTACAACCAGGTCCAGATGTCCTTGATGAAGCAGGTGGCCTAGGTTCCTTTATGAATTGGAATAAGCCAACATTTACAGATAGCGGTGGGTTCCAAGTTCTCTCATTGGGTGTCGGCTTTAAGAAAGTCTTAGCGATGGATGCCCAGACATTTAGATCTGACCAAGTAATTGCCAAGAATAAAGAGCGGTTAGCTCACGTTGACGACGAAGGCGTGACTTTCAAGAGCCACCTTGACGGTTCTATGCACCGATTTACTGCAGAGATATCAATGCAGATTCAACACAAGCTGGGCGCAGACATCATGTTTGCATTCGATGAATGCACAACCCTTCACAACACTCGCCCGTATCAAGAGCTTGCCATGTCTCGAACTTATGACTGGGCTATTCGTTGCTTAGATGAACATAAGCGCCTCACCGAATCGCGTGCCAAAAAGCCTTACCAGGCGCTTTTCGGTGTTATTCAAGGTGCTCAGTATGAAGATTTACGTAAGAAGGCGGCATCCGATCTCGGCTCCATGAGTTCTTCAGGAATTGAATTCGATGGCTTTGGAATCGGCGGGGCGCTAGATAAAGATTCACTTGGCACCATTGTCGGATGGGTCAATTCAACTCTGCCTCAAGAAAAGCCTAAGCATTTGCTTGGTATCGGGGCCCCAGAAGATCTCTTTGTCGGCGTCGAAAACGGCGTTGATACATTCGATTGCGTGCTGGCTTCAAGAATTGCCAGAACCAGCGCTGTCTACACAATGGAAGGTCGATTCAATGTTTCGAACCAGCCATACATCCGAGATTTCAATCCTATTGATGATGAATGTGATTGCTACACATGTACCCATTACACACGGGCCTATTTATGCCACTTATTTAGAGGCAAAGAGATGATTGCCGGAACTCTGGCGACTATCCATAACGAACGCTTCATTGTGCGCCTTGTTGATCAAATGCGAGAAGCGCTCATTGATGGAACTTTTCAGGATATGAAGAAAGACTTTATGGGGCGCTACAAGCACAAATCAGGTCAATCTCGCGACTAGTTTAGGAAAGATTCCTGATCCTTATAAAATAAAGTTCGATTTAGCCTTCTCAACTGCATGCACTCGCCCATCGACTTCCATTTTTCTGTAAAGATTCTTTAAATGGGTTTTCATGGTGTTCTGAGAGATGTGAAGAGTTGCAGATATCGCACTTATCGGCCGCTCGGTTGCTAAATGGCGAAGGACCTCTAGTTCTCGCTTAGTCAGAGTGAGTTGAGATTGAACTTTGTTATTGGAATCTTCCTTAATTCGTTCAGCAACTGCGGAAGCAAGATCTTCCATATATAAAGTTGGATTCTCTCCTGCTAATTTAATGATGAGATTACCCATTTCTTCGCCCTGTCTGAGAAAAGTTTCCTTTGCGCCAACTGCTGCACCAACTTCTAAAGCCAACCTCATTGAGGTTAAAGCTAACTTCTCTTGGTCAATAACTTCGCTTACATCAACTAAGTATTTCCAGATCTTTTCTCTTGGCGTCCTTACGGGAAGATTCTTCACCTCTTCGGCAAAGCCTTTTCTCCCAGTTCGCTCCACTAGAGTGAGCTTGATCTGTTGGACAAAAGTTTGCTGAGGAACTCTTTCTACGAGGATTGCTAATCTTTCATAATCTTGTACTTGATATCGAATAAAGATCTCACTCAGATCAATGATTCCCATTAATCCATCTCGACCCGTAAGTGTTGATGCTCGTTTGCGCGCAGAACTAATGTTTTCTAGCGCTTCTGTCGCTCGTCCCCTCAGCGCAAGATCTCGCGCGAAATAGCCGTCAGCCATAAAAAACCAGGACCACTGCTTCCATTGCTCTGCCAAATTCCGAACTTGGGAGAGAATTTCATACGCCTCTTGTGGTCGAGCAAACTCAAGTAGACAGCGAGCCTGAACATACATAGAACTCAAAGGCCCCAAGATTCCGACATATTGCTGTTTTCTTGATTGAGAGATTGCCACACTAGCTGTTTCATATGCAGACCTGTATTCACCTACTTGAAAGAGTGACATTGCCTTGATGTGAGAAATAAGAATATGACCGCTTCCGATACGCGAAGAATCAGTAATTGAGAGTGCCTGATGATAAAGCTCTTCTGTCCGCTCTGTTTCATCAAGCATAAAAGACTTCACAGCAGCAAGATAAATAATTGCTATCTGCTCTTCGATTCCGAGCATCAACGGATCTTTGACAGGTGTCATTGCCTCGGCAAAAGATTTCTCAAACTCAGAGAACTGGCCGTAAGCAATCTCGATATATGCTCTAGTGCCAGATGTCAGTTGCTTGATGAATCCCTCTATTTCACTTCCTTGAGCATCAATTCGCATCTGCTCGATAAGTGCTTGTGTTAAATCAAATTCGAGTGAAGTCAGACGCCCAGTGAGTTCAACTGTCGCTCTCTTTAACAGCCCGGTCGGTGATGCGTCACCCGCAAATACTGACCATCGAACTAAGTCATTGCCCTTGCCAGTTGCTTGCAAAACTCGTGCGGCACTTGGGAAAACCTCTGCAACGGCGCTCTGATCCCCCGCAAGGAAAGCGTGTTCGAGCGCCAAATTTGGGCGATTAACCGCAAGATAGAAATCGAGCAACAATTTATGAATCTCTCGTTTGCGATCTGGTTTCTTACGTAATTCACTAAGTAAAATCTCACGCATAAGTCTCGAAAATGAAAAGGTTAAATCTGGATCACTAGTTTGACTAAAGAATATTGCTTCTTGCGCAATTGAATTTATCAAATCCTGATTGTATTTTTCACCTAGAATAACCTGAGCCTCCTCATGGTTAAACTCTGGAATGATTGATAAATCTGTGACGATATCGAGAACTTCGTGACTGAAAGAATCTAAAACTGCTACAGCAAGTGCTCGAATCGGTTCTCCCCGTGAAGAGGCGATTTTTTCAAAATCTATTGGATCCTTGCTTCGTGATATCTGTCGTATCACCAATGAAACCGCGGATGGCCAGCCTTGCGCCGCTTCTAGGGAATCCCTCGTCGAAGATTCGTTGGTTTTTAACCCATAACTTTCAGCTAAGGTCATGACTTCTTCTTTAGTAAATCTCAGTTCCTTTGGGCCAATAACATGAAGAGATCCGCGAGTTGAAAAGGAAGCGTAACTGGTCTCGAGAGGGTCTCGTCTAATTGCGACTAAGTGAACATTTGCTGGGAATTGATTTACCAATTTAGTTGCAATCTCAACATCCCGGTTTACATGGTCTCTTAAATTATCGATTACAAGTATGTAATCTCGACCTGTTGCCAATAATTCATTTCCCCAACGTCGCACTACCTCCGTTGGGCGCACCGGTTGATCGCGCTCAAACCAATCAGCAAAGCCAGGAATAACATTGCGAGTAGCCTGAATCAAGAGCGCTGACATTTCATTAAGGGAGTCGCTATTTGTGATTGAAATCCAAATGACTTTTTCTTTTGCATGCCCAGCCCACTCGGCAACCAATGAAGTTTTTCCAAAGCCTGCCGGTGCAATCACGACTGTCGTACTGGGCGCTGGGTTTTCTAGGAGATTGAAAAGTCGTTTGCGGGTGATGAAATTTGGCACCAATGTAGGCACAAGGGCTCGTGAAAGGGTAACTCCAGCCGTAATGTCGAACTCCGGGGTGATATCTGATCTTTTCACCCCCTCAGCCTGAGGCATCACCCTCAAATTGTGAAGACTAAATCACCCCACTATGGGTGAGAAAGTACGGTGATTAAAGGGTGGCAAAACCTTCTGCGAGCACGCCAAGGGCATCCTTTAGCAGGTCATCAGAAATCACCACTGGTGGCAAGAATCGAATGACGTTGCCATATGTGCCTGCAGTAAGGATGAGGACACCCTTGCTCTGACAATATTTAATGACTTTACCCATCGCTTCTGGATTCGGATCCTTAGTGCCTGCATGTACTAATTCGATGGCAACCATTGCACCACGTCCACGGACCTCTCCGATGATTGGGTACTTCGCTTTGAGTGCATTGAGGGATTCAAAAAGAATCTTTCCAATATGTTCTGCTCGCTCAATCAACTTATCTTCTTGAATCGTCTCGATTGCCGCAAGAGCTGCTGCGCATGCAATTGGATTTCCACCATACGTTCCGCCAAGACCACCAACATGTGATGAATCCATGATCTCTGCGCGACCGGTAACTGCGGCAAGTGGAAGTCCGCCTGCAATTCCCTTTGCGGAAACGATCATGTCTGGTTCCATGTTTTCATGCTCTACCGCAAACATTTTTCCAGTACGTGCAAATCCTGATTGCACTTCGTCCGCGATAAATACAATCTTATTCTCGGTTGCAAACTTTTGTAGCCCTGGCATAAACCCAGTTGGGGGAACAATAAAACCGCCTTCTCCAATTACGGGTTCAATTAAAATTGCGGCAACGTTATGAGCACCAACCTCTTTTTCAATCTTGTGAATAACCATCTCTAGCGCATCTTCTGCAATAGTTTCAGGGTTACCAACCCAGCGATATGAGTACGGCATTGGCATGCGATAAATCTCGCTGGCAAATGGACCAAACCCATCTTTGTAAGGAAGATTCTTTGCAGTCAGTGCCATCGTTAAATTTGTGCGGCCATGATACGCGTGCTCAAAAACGACAACCGCTGAGCGCTTTGTGTAATGGCGTGCAATTTTAATAGCGTTTTCAACAGCTTCTGCACCAGAGTTCTGAAGAATTGATTTCTTCTTAAAGGCGCCGGGTGTCAATTTATTAAGAGCTTCGCAGACTTCTATATATCCCATGTAAGGAACTGTCGTAAAATTAGTGTGAGTAAATGTTGCAACTGCCTCTTGAACAGCCTTAACAACTCGAGGCGCTGAGTTTCCAATAGTGACAACACCAATACCAGCGCCTAGATCGATGATGCGATTTCCATCAATATCTTCAATGATTGCACCCTGTGCGCGAGCAACAATCACTGGCATCGCCATTCCAAGTCCTCCTGAAACAGCCTCTTTACGTCGCTGCATTGCTGCAGTAGATGCTGGCCCTGGAATTTCAGTGGCCAAGTGGCGTGATTGCGGGAGAGGGTCCTTTGAAGTCATGGCTTAATTCTACGGCTATCAATTCTTGCTGCGAGCCCAACCATCGTGTGCGACAAGTTAGGCTTGCCACATGAGCGGACTTAGAGATTCGGCGCCACTTCTAGACGCCTACCTCTCTTACTTCGAGCGCTCCAGAACCCCTTTCACGATTCCAGGTCATAAGCAGAAAACAACTCGCTTAGATGAAGGCTTAGGGGCTGTAGTTGATTCAGATATTCCGCTCTATGGCGGGCTTGATGAAATCAAGTTAACAAATCAAACACTTAAAAAAGCCGAGGCACTCGCAGCCACACTGTGGGGCGCAGATTATGCGCGATTTTCAACAGGTGGATCCACACATGCGAATCAAGCAATAATTTTTGCGCTCGGAAAACCCGGAGATAAGGTTGCGGTGTCGCGTACTGCACATCGTTCAGTCTTAAGCGCACTGGTTCTTGCAGGGCTTGAGCCAATTTGGATGACACCTGAGATTGATGAAAAAACTGGAGTGCCTACTGGAATTCCTGTATCTGAACTCAGTGCAGCTCTTACCAAAAAACCAATTGCGGTGCTGCTTACCGAACCAGGTTACCTCGGAACAATTTCTGATCTTCCGGCACTTATTTCTGTAGCGCATAAACAAAAAGTTCCAGTAATTTTGGATGCAGCATGGGGTGGTCACTTTGGATTTCACCCACAACTTCCCCATCATGCATTTCAACTTGGTGCGGATGCTCTGATAACCAGCACACATAAAGCACTTCCCGGGTATAGCGCGTCCGCTCTTCTGCTGGCTCGCACGGAATTTTTGAGTGCTGAAAGACTTGAGCAAAGTTTTGAAACCACTCACACAACATCACCTGCTGGAGCCCCATTGGCATCCATCGATGGCGTTCGCGCACTCTTGCAAATTCGCGGTGAAGAGCTAATCAGTGAACTTCTGTCAAATATTCATCGATTTAAAGAGATGGTGCAGGCAGAATTCGCGCTTCCCGTTTTCTTATATGAATCGGATTTTCCTAAAGGCAGATTTGATGCATCAAAGATTGTTCTGCGGGTTCAACAATTAGGCGCCTCAGGAGTTGATATTGAAGAAGATCTGCAGGCTGCTGGAATTCGCGTTGAAATGGCAGATCGAGACACCATCGTTTTCCTTGGCACGATTGCAGACTCTGCTGCTGACTTTGATCACCTTGCAGATGTACTCATTCCAATACTCAAAAAGCGCCAAGAGCAACGAAGAGAAAGTGCAACTGCCCTGAGTTGGTCTGTGATTCCACAACGCGGAATTTCGATGCGTGATGCTTACTTTGCGAGAACCGAAATGGTGGAAGCAAAGGTGGCGATTGGAAGAATTTCAGCCGACCTGATTGCGCCCTATCCGCCGGGTGTTGCAGTAGTTGCACCAGGAGAAATCTTGACCGAGCAGATTGTTAGTGGCCTTAGCGCATCTAGAAAAGCTGGCGTACGAATTGCGTACGCAACAGATTCAACACTGGAGAAATACAGGGTTGTACTTAACTAGTTTTACAGAGGTTGGCGATACACCTTATGTACTTGCGCTTGCGCCAGTGGACGTATCACCAATGCGTCAACATTAAAGTGTGAAGGAAGCATTACAGACCATCGGATTGCCTCTGCAACATCTTCTGCTACTAATGGACGAGTAACACCCTCATAGACTTTTGCTGCCTTCTCTCTATCTCCCTTGAAACGCAAAACTGCAAATTCATCAGTCTTAACCATTCCAGGAGCAATCTCTGTCACGCGAATAGGCTGACCATTTAATTCAAGGCGCAGCGTTTCAACGAGCGAAGCTTCAGCAAATTTGGCAGCCGCATAACTTCCACCATTTTCATATACGCGGTGACTTGCGGTTGAGCAAATCATCACAATGTGTCCTTCTCCAAATTTCAGCATAATCGGAGTCATTGCCTTGACCATGCGAACGGATCCCACGACGTTAATGTCATATGTCTTTTTCCAGATTTCAGGATCAGAGTCATTGACTGAATCTCCATCAAAAGCACCGCCGGCACAGTTAATAAGAATGCTGACAGGTTTTCCCTCAAGATGTTTAGCAAGTCCATCTACATCGGACTGTACTGTGACATCCAATGTATATGGCTCGATATTCGAATCTTGCGCTGCAAGCGCCTTTAACATCTCGGTTCTCCGTGCGGCGGCAATTACGTAATACCCATTCTTAGCGAGTAATCGTGCAGTAGCGGCACCTATTCCACTACTTGCTCCAGTTATAACTGCATATTGGCGAGTGCTCATGGGCTAAGAGTATCTCGCCCACATAGAATTGCCACATGAGCAAACAAATTAAAACTGATGTAGAAGTGGCCTATAAGAAGCGCAATAAGGCCACTGTTTTCTGGCGCGGAATCCTTATCTTCCCTGTTGCAGTATTTATCGGTTCCTTCGCGATTAATAGCAACTCAGGTTTCGCTGCGGGCTTCATAGTCATCCCAGCACTGCTTGCTCTCCTTTTTCGTGAGGTCTATCCAAGTTACTTGCTCACCTTCAATCACGCTCTTCTCGAACTTCAAACTCGTGTTGTCGCTTATGCTCTATTGCTCACCGATGATTACCCATCAATCGAACGCAATAAAGATATCGCAGTGACTTTTCCAGATATCAAAGGTGGAAAGACTCTCAATCGCTGGCTTCCATTGGTCAAGTGGTTCCTTGCTATCCCTCTCATTGTTGTTGGATTGATCTACTCGGTCATTGCACTCGGTATGACATTTATTGCTTGGATTATGACTTGGTCAACAGGCAACTATCCAAAGTGGGCCGGCAAGTTCGTTTTCGCAACGATGCGCTTCTGGAATAGAGTCAATGGCTATGCATTCCTACTCGTCTCAGATAAGTACCCTTCCTTCTCACTCTAATGTCTACCGAAATTCGTCCAGCCCTTGCCAGTGATAAAGCTCGTTGGCTCATTCTGTGGCAAGGGTATTTAGACTTCTACAAAACTGTTCTCAGTACAGAACAAACAGAGCGAACATGGAATCGAATTATGGATTCCGAATTCAACATGCACTGTGCGATCGCCACTCTAGATGGTCAGGTCGTGGGATTTACAACGTATAGCTTGCAGAACTCAACCTGGTCAGAGAATGGGCATTGCTATCTTGAAGATCTATTCGTAGATCCAACTTGTCGCGGTGGCGGTGTCGGTCGAACTTTGATCAATTATGTTAAAGACTTTGCAGTGCAGAACAAGTGTTCACGTCTTTACTGGAATACCGATGAAGACAACCACGCAGCACGCAAGCTCTACGATTCCTACGCTCTGGAATCCGGCAAGCGTCAATATCGAATCCCGCTTGGCTAACTTCTACTTTTTCTTAAAGAGCTTACGCGGATCTACTTTTGCACCTTGAGCTTTAACCTTTTCAAGTGTGCGCTCTGCCCACGCGAATTCCAGCGCAAGAACAACCAGTCCAAGAATCACCAGAGGTAAGGTAAATGGACCAGGGAGCACTATGAGCAACATCCCTGTGAGGATGAGTGTCGAACCAATAACAAGCACAATTGTCTTTCGAACAGTTGTGGGAAGTACTTTCCAAGTAGCTGTAAATCTACTCCTCATCACTCTTTCCTCCAGTAACTCGACCTGCATGTGCTCGCATATCTGGGTTTGATCTAGATTTAACCAGACTTGCAACGGTTGAGATTAATAGTATCCCACCTATCACGCCAAGGCCCACTGGAGTAGAAATCTTAGGTATCGAGTCGTACTGCTCGTGCAAGAAAGTCATAATCAGTTTGATACCAATGAATATGAGAATGAATGAAAGTCCAAGTGAAAGGTAGATTAATCGGTCTAGTAGACCCTTTACAAGGAAATACAGTGCGCGTAAACCAAGTAAAGCAAATGCATTTGCCGCAAATACCAGGAATGTCTCAGATGTCACACCAAATGTCGCAGGAATAGAATCAAGTGCGAATAACAAGTCAGTTGACCCAATTGCAATCATCACAAGAAACATCGGTGTAGCTATACGTACGCCGTTGCGCTTGATAAACATCTTAGAACCATGGAACTCATCGACCATCTTGATACGGGAACGAATTCTCTTAACAATTGCGTTATCCCCTGGTTCAGGATCTTCATCCCAGTGCTTAAACAAGCCAATCCCCGTCCAAATCAAAATGGCTCCGAAAACAACAAATGTGAAGCTAAATGCCGCCAGCGCAGCAGCGCCCACAGCAATAAATATTCCACGCAAAACAAGAGCGAGAATCACTCCAATGAGAAGAACTCTCTGATGATAAATACTTGGGACCGCAAATTGAGCCAAAATGATGACGAAGACAAAGAGGTTATCTACCGATAACGACTTCTCCACTAAGTACGCCGCAAAGAATTCTGTGCCTGATGTGGACCCATATCGCTGCCAAATCCAGATTCCAAAGCCCACTGCTATTCCAATATAGAAGATCGACCATGATGCAGCTTCTTTAAACTTTACCTCGTGGGGCTTTGAACTTACTGTCAGTAAATCAATGACAATGAGAATGACAATGGCGGCGATTGTGACTGACCAGACCAATAATGAAACATCCATAATGAATTAACTCCTTGACTCGCGTAAGAGGAACGTGGTCAAGGTCTTCCTAACCGATTTATCGGCCAGCGCCCCGGGTTTTTACACCGTATTGACGAGGTAGCTGTATCTAGGTACTCCCCTTAATTGATGCAGAGATTACTGCATTTACTGACTGCTTTCAACATAAAATCACTGTGTGGCTACTTTCAAGAATAAGGAATTATTCAAATGAGGGACAACGCTCTATTATCGACTCTTAAGCTTTGGAGGTTCTCATGAGCAACGTGGTTAATCACTGGATTAATGGCAGTGAATTTGTCAGCACCTCAGGAAGAACTTCCCCGGTCTACGACCCAGCCCTGGGGGTTGAGACAAAGCGAGTGGCGCTAGCCAATAAAGCAGAAATTGCAGCAGCAATAAAGGCTGCTAAGGAAGCTTTTCCAGAATGGCGAGATACCTCGCTAGCAAAGCGCCAGCAAATCATTTTCAAATTTCGTGAGCTGCTCAATGATCGCAAAGGAGAACTAGCCGAAATCATCACAAGTGAACACGGAAAAGTTCTTTCAGATGCACTCGGTGAAATCACTCGCGGTCAAGAAGTTGTTGAATTCGCAGTAGGCATTCCTCATCTACTAAAAGGTTACTACTCTGAGAATGTTTCTACAGGCGTCGATGTCTATTCCACTCGCCAACCACTTGGCGTAGTCGGAATCATCAGTCCCTTTAACTTTCCAGCAATGGTTCCGATGTGGTTCTTCCCGATCGCAATTGCAGCAGGAAATACAGTTGTCATGAAGCCATCAGAGAAAGATCCTTCAGCATCTATGTGGGTTGCAAAGTTATGGCAAGAAGCAGGACTCCCTGACGGCGTATTCAACGTCCTTAACGGTGACAAAGAATCAGTTGATGGATTGATTGAAAGCCCCGATGTTGAATCAATTTCATTTGTTGGATCAACTCCTATTGCGAAATACATCTATGAGAATTCTTCAAAGTATGGCAAGCGCGTTCAGGCGCTGGGTGGAGCAAAGAACCACATGCTCGTTCTGCCTGATGCTGATATTGAACTCGTCGCTGACTCCGCAATTAATGCAGGATTCGGAAGCGCTGGCGAACGATGCATGGCAATCTCCGTTGTGGTTGCAGTCGAACCAGTTGCCGATCAGTTGATTCCAAAAATTGTTGCGCGTATGAGCAAATTAGTTACAGGAGATGGTCGACGCGGTTGCGATATGGGTCCACTAGTGACTCGTGAACATCGTGACAAAGTCGCCTCTTATGTTGAAATTGCTGAAAAAGATGGTGCGGTAGTTGTCGTAGATGGTCGCAATCCTCAGGTAAATGGAGAAGCCGGAGGATTCTGGCTTGGGCCAACACTAATCGACAAGGTCCCTACAACATCAAAGGTCTATACCGAAGAAATTTTTGGACCAGTGTTGTCCATCGTTCGTGTAAAGAGTTATGACGAAGGTGTTGCGCTCATTAATAGTGGGGCATTTGGAAATGGAACAGCAATTTTCACCAATGATGGTGGCGCAGCTCGTAAATTCCAGAATGAGGTTGAAGTCGGAATGATCGGAATAAACGTTCCGATTCCTGTTCCAGTTGCCTATTACTCATTCGGCGGATGGAAGAATTCATTATTTGGAGATACGAAAGCGCACGGCATGGAAGGTGTTCACTTCTTTACTCGCGGCAAAGCTATTACTTCTCGCTGGTTAGATCCAAGCCATGGCGGAATCAATCTAGGTTTCCCACAGAACTAAAGCAACATGATGACAAGTAACCAGTGGTTTTTTCGCAAAGGCGAACTTGCGCGCAGTCAATGGAGTGTTCATCTTGATGCAAATAATCCCCCATCGCAACCATGGGCATACACCGGTCTGCGCGTTGGAGAAGTAAGTGCATCAACGCAATTAGATTTACCTTCAGATAACAACGAACGCGTCATTTTTGTCTTGCAGGGCGAAGAAATAACTGTCGAATACACATGCACCGGAGAGCAGAAAAAACTAGAAACTTTGCGTGGTCGCAAATCTGTTTTTGACGGGCCAACAGATGTTCTCTACTTACCTCTGAATACAGAAGCTCGAATCACCGGAAAAGCACGTGTTGCAGTCGGCGAATGTCCTGCGCAAAATGCAAAGCCTGTTTCTGTAATGCGCAAGGAAGATGTGCCGGTTGTATTTCGTGGCGCAGGAAGTGAAACTCGACAAGTTCATAATTTTGGAATGCCAGAGACGCTAGATGCAGACCGAATGATTGTCTGCGAAGTTATTGTTCCTGCAGGCAACTGGTCTGGTGCGCCCTCGCATAAACATGATCAATATATAGCTGGTAAAGAATCTAACCTTGAGGAAATTTATTACTTCGAATCTGCAGTAACGAGAAGTGCAACTGTTGCAACTGATACAAATCCTTTTGGTTATTTCCGTGGATATTCAGCCGATGACCGCGAATACGATGTTGCGGAAGAAGTTCACGCTGGAGATGTAGCGCTAGTTCCATTTGGTTGGCACGGACCTGTTGCAGCCGGTCCCGGATATGACCTCTATTTCTTTAATGTGATGGCTGGACCAGACCCTGATCGTGCATGGAATTCAACGGACCATCCAGACCATGCATGGATACGACAGGCTTGGCAAAGCCAGCAAACAGACCCAAGATTGCCCTACGGAAACTAGAGAGAGATATCAATGGCAACGCGCACAATGACTGTTGGACAGGCAATTGTTGAGTTCCTAGCGCACCAATACACCGTTGATGGAAATATTCGTGAACGAACAATTCCAGGAGTCTTTGGAATATTTGGTCACGGAAATGTTGCAGGAATTGGTCAAGCACTCAAGCAATACTCAATTGATAGTCCATTGTTGATGCCGTACTACCAAGCGCGTAATGAACAAGCAATGGTTCACGAATCAACCGCGTTCGCTCGCATCAAGCGCCGCCGCGCAACATTTGCGTGTGCTGCCTCCGTTGGCCCAGGAGCTACAAATATGCTCACTGGTGCTGCAGTTGCAACAACTAATCGTTTACCTGTGTTGCTTCTTCCTTCAGATACTTTTGCCAACCGTGCATCTGATCCAGTTCTGCAGCAACTAGAAGCTCCACACGATGCATCACTTTCAGTTAACGATGCATTTAAACCACTCTCCCGTTACTTCGATCGCGTGCAACGCCCTGAACAACTCTTCTCAGCCCTGCTTGGGGCAATGCGTGTACTTACCGATCCGGTAGAAACTGGAGCGGTGACAGTGTGTCTCCCAGAAGATGTGCAGGCAGAGATCATCGAAGTTCCAGAGGAATTTCTGGCTGATCGAGAGTGGCATATTCGACGTCCACGTCCTGATGCAGGAGTTATTGCTCAAGTTGCTCGCGCTATTCGTGCGTCAAAGAAGCCAATGATTATTGCCGGTGGTGGAGTTATTTATTCAGATGCACACGATGAACTCAACACTTTCGTTACACAAACAGGAATTCCAGTGGCAACATCACAGGCAGGGGTTGGTTCACTTAATTGGGATCATCCTCAGTGCCAAGGTGCAGTAGGTACAACTGGAACAACCGGTGCTAATCGCTTAGCTAAAGAAGCTGATCTCATCATCGGAATCGGTACCAGATATAGCGATTTCACGACTTCTAGCCGTTCAGCATTTCAAAACCCGGCCGTTAAATTCATCAATATCAATATTGCATCATTTGATGCGTTCAAGCATGGAAGTGCTATTCCAGTTGTTGCAGATGCACGCGAAGCACTGACAGAACTCACATCTGAGCTCACTGGGTACTCGATTTCTTCAGAGTACGCAGCGAAATCAAAGAAAGAAAAAGTTGAATGGGATGCAACTGTGGACGCAGCTTTTGTGGATCAAAAGCGAGTGCGACCAAGCCAGACTGAAATTATCCATGCGGTGCAGTCGGCATCAGATGCACAGGACACAGTTATTTGCGCAGCAGGCTCTTTGCCTGGTGATTTACATAAATTGTGGCGCGTTCGTTCGCCACTTGGATATCACGTCGAATATGCATTTAGTTGCATGGGATATGAAATAGCTGCAGGTGTGGGTGCTGCTCGCGCAGGTGCGTCACCAATCGTTATGGTCGGAGACGGCTCTTACTTGATGATGCACACTGAAATTGTTTCCGCAGTAGCAGAAGGAATTAAGTTCATCATCGTGCTAATCCAGAATCACGGATACGCATCTATCGGTCATCTCTCTGAAAGTATTGGTTCAGAGCGTTATGGCACTAAATACAGATTCCGCAATTCACAAGAAAACAACTTTGAAACTGGCGATGTGCTGCCAGTGGACCTTGCAACAAATGCTGAGAGCCTTGGAATCAATGTCATTCGTATTGAAGAAACTTCACATGCAATTGCAGATTTGCATGACGCAGTAAAGAAAGCCAAAGCTTCGAGCCGGGCTACGTTGATTCATATCAATAGCGATCCACTACTTTATGCACCAGATGGAGAAGGTTGGTGGGACGTTCCTGTTGCCCCAATATCAACGCTAGAAAGTACTCAGAATGCATACAAGAACTACCAAGAAGCACTCAAACTTCAACGACCATTGCTCGGTAATGGCGTTATAGAACGGGAATAGGGGAATAAAAATGACAAACCAAATACGCGTAGGTACAGCACCAGATTCTTGGGGTGTTTGGTTTCCCAATGAGCCAACTCAGGTTCCATGGGAACGTTTCCTGGATGAAGTTGTTGAAGCCGGTTACCACTGGATTGAACTTGGACCTTACGGATATCTTCCAACAGATCCAAAGCACCTTGAGGACGAACTTGGAAAGCGCAATCTCAAGATGACTGCTGGCACGGTATTTACTGGTTTTCATAAAGAAGATGAGAGCCAATGGCAGCGAGCATGGGATCAAGCACTTGCAGTTGCAACACTTGTATCAAAGCTTGGTGTTGAACATCTTGTTGTTATTCCCGATCTATGGCGCGACGACAAAACAGGTCAAGCTCGCGAATCTCGCACACTCTCAAACGAGCAATGGAAGCGACTTGCTGCAGGACACGACAAATTAGGTAAAGCTCTTCTCGAAGAATTTGGTATCCACCAGCAATTCCACTCACACGCTGATAGCCATATTGGTACTTATCAAGAAGTTGAGCGCCTTCTGCAAGAGACAGATAAAAAGTACACAAACCTCTGCCTTGATACAGGTCACTTTGCGTACTATCTCGGCGATAACTTAAAGTTGATGAATGCTTACCCAGAGCGCATCGGATATCTGCATCTGAAACAAGTTCATCCTGATATCTTGGCAGACACTCTCAAAAACGATCTTCCATTTGTGCATGCTGTAGCAGAAGGTGTCATGACCGAACCTGGCTTTGATGGAGTACCTAAGTTTGCACCAATTATTGAAAAGGCTCTCGAGATAAATCCAGAAATATTCGCAATCATTGAGCAAGATATGTATGGCTGCCCAGTAGATATGCCATTTCCTATCGCTCAGCGCACCCGCGAACATATCTTGGCTGCAACCAGAGCAGCACGAGTGAAATAATCAAATAAGTCCCTTGATTGGAGAATAAATGAAGATTGCACTTGATCCAACGCCATTCCACCATACACATAAATTGTTGGAATTTCCTGCTGTGGCCGCGGAACTTGGTTTCAAGTATCTGCAAATGACTCCGCATCCAGATTTCATTCCATTTTTTAACCACCCAAAAGCTGACGATGAGCTAGTGAAGAAGATGGGAAAGGCATGCAAAGATGCAGGAGTAGAAATCGCATCAATTTTGCCAGTTCTTCGCTGGTCGGGACCTGACGAAGATGCCCGCGAAGCAGCAGTGAGATATTGGAAGCGTGCTATTCAAATTGCCGTTGACCTCGGCGTTAAGACAATGAATACAGAATTCTCAGGCCGCCCAGAAAAAGCAGAGGAATCAGAGCGCGCTTTCTATCGCTCTATGGAAGAGCTTGTACCAATTATTGAACGCGAGGGTATCGAGGTACTCATAGATCCTCATCCAGATGACTTTGTTGAAGATGGGCTACAAGCTATTCGCACAATTCGAGGAATTAATTCAAAGAATTTTGGTCTGGTTTACGTTGCTTCCCATACTTTTCATATGAATCAACCTCCTTTGGAAATCATGCGTGCTGCTGGTGACATGCTCCGGCTCGTCCACGTATCAGACACAATGGATCATAAGCGCTCCAATGGGCTTCGCTACATCACAAATCCACCTGGAAACGCTGTTCGGGTTCATCAACACCTCAAAATTGGTGATGGAGATGTCAATTGGAATGAATTCTTCGGTGGGCTCAAGGAGATTGGGTTCTTAGATAATCCAAAAACTGTCATGTGCTCATCAGTTTTTGCCGAGAACGAAACAAATAAAGAGAGTTCAATTTATCAGCTGAAAACTATAAATCAATTCCTTTCTAATGTTAGTAAATAGTTCTGGGTTACAAGCCACTAGAATGCACCAACAGAGAGATACGTTATCGTGGAGGAAAAATGACTGAGTCGCCATTTCTATACATGAAAGAAAATTCCAAGACCGTTCTCTGGAATGACTCTGCTGATCCCAAAGAGCTCAAGGATGCACTTACATGGGGAATCGTTGGAGCCACATGTAATCCGGTCATCGCATTGAGTGCGTTGAAGTCGGATAAAGATCATTGGAATGGGCGCATTAAGGAATACGCACAGTCACACCCGACTGCTACCGAAGATGAAATCGGTTGGCAGATGGTGAAGGAGCTTTCCATCAATGCGGCAAAAATTCTTGAACCCGAATTTGAAAAATACAATGGACGCAATGGTCGCTTATCTATACAGACCGACCCTCGTAACTTCCGAAATGCTAAGTTGCTTACGGATCAAGCAGTTGAATTTTCTAAGCTTGCAAAGAACATCATCGTAAAGATTCCTGTAACAACTGAGGCTATCTCTGCATTTGAAGAAGCTACCTATCAAGGTGTCAGCATCAACGCCACAGTTTCTTTCTCCGTTGCGCAAACTATTGCTGTTGCAGAAGCGATTGAACGTGGACTAAAGCGACGAGAAGCTGAAGGTTTGGATATCTCACAGATGGGACCCGTCTGCACAATCATGGTTGGCCGAGTTGATGATTGGGTCAAGGTATCGGCTGAAAAGGCTGGAATTTCTATAGATCCTGGCGTCATGGAATGGGCTGGAGTTGCCGTTTTTAGAAATGCCCACAAGATTTATACCGAACGCGGCTATCGCACCCGATTACTTTCTGCCGCATTTCGCAATCACATGCACTGGAGTGAAATCCTCGGTGGGGATTCAGTTATCTCCCCCCCATACACATGGCAAGTGCGCATCAATAAGTCTGGAATTAAGCCAAACCTCAATAGCGTCAATGAGCCGATTGACTCACGAATTCTCGACCCAATGCTGAATCAGATTCCGGAATTCAGAAAAATGTACGACGCGGATGGACTAAAAGTCGAGGAATTCACAAACTTTGGTGCAACACTTCGTACTCTGCGTGGTTTCTTGCAATCGGTTAATGATCTGGAATCCCTAGTCAGAGATGTCACAGTTCCTAATCCTGATAAGTAGAAAGTAGAAAAGGCCATGAGCAAGCTTCCACAGCCACATATTTTCAAATCTGAAGAGTCCAAAAAACTTCGATGGGGCATCTTTGGTGCTGGCTGGATTGCTGAAGCGATGGTTAAGACTGTGCAATTGAATTCACAACAGGATTTTGTTGCCATTGCATCACGCACGCCAGGAAAAGCTGAAGCTTTTGCACAGAAATGGAACCTTGCTTCATCACATAATTCATATGAAGAGCTTGCGGCCCGTGATGATATCGATGCGATTTATATCGCAACTTTGCCTTCGGATCGCTTAGAAGTTGCCCTGATTGCAATCAATGCTGGTAAACATGTGCTGATTGAAAAACCAATCACTATGGATGTCTCTGAAGTAGAACAGATTTACGCTGCTGCAAAGGCACAAAAAGTCTTAGCAGTAGAGGCAATGTGGACCCGTTTCTTGCCCCAGATGGATATTGCTCGCCAAGTTATTGCTAATGGCGATCTCGGTGAAGTTGAGTTAGTTGTTTCTAACTTCTGCCAAGCAAACTTAGGAATTCCGCGCCTTTATACAATTGGTGGTGGCAACCCAATTATTGATATGGGAATCTACCCTCTTGCATTTTCTCAACAATTCTTAGGTAATCCTTCAGAGATTCATGCATTTGGAAAGTTGCACCACAACGACATTGATGAAGAGACGCACGCTTTCATGCGTTTTGCCAATGGTGCTCGTTCTAACTTTGTACTGTCGGCTCGCACGTCACTTCCCGGGTGGGCTGGAGTATCTGGGCCTAAAGGAAGCATTAGCTTCGGATCTCCTTGGTTTACTCCCTCATCAATCACTATTCATGGCAACGGTTTAACTGCTGCGATTGAAACATGGACTGATGAATCTGGCATGTCTGAACATTTAGGTCTCGTGCACCAAGTCAATGCCTTTGCACAATATGTAGATCAAGGGCTCTTAGAAGCTCCGATTTATACTCACAAGGAATCTATAGCAAATATAGATACTGCCCTAAAAATTGGCGCTCAGATTGGTACTCGCTTTAAATGATTTGGGATTAAGATTCCGCACATGACTCAGAAACTTAGATTCGCAATCATTGGTGCTGGCCGTATTGGATATGTTCACGCAGGTAGTGTCTTTGATACACCCAATACTGAAATCGTTTATATCGTCGATACATTTAAGGAAGCGGCGGAAAAAGTAGCGGCTGCATTTGGCGGTAAGGTTTCTAGTGATCCAGAAGCAGTGATTGCATCTGGTGAAATCGATGCCGTCATTATCGGATCCCCTACACCAACTCATATTCCCCTCATTAATGCAGCAATCAAAGCCGGCGTTCACGTGCTCTGTGAAAAGCCAATTGATTTGGATATCAAGAATGTAGATTCAAACCGTGCGGCAATTAATGCAGCAAAGACAAATGTGACTATCGGCTTTAATCGCCGGCAAGATCCTGAATTTAAAGAAGTCAAGAAGCGTGTTAGTGCCGGTGAAATCGGAAACGTTGAGCAAGTAGTTATTACCAGTCGCGACCCAGGACCAGCACCTCAAGGCTATATCGCCGTCTCGGGTGGAATCTTCCGTGATATGACAATCCATGATTTTGATATGGCTCGAAACTTCATTCCAGAGATCGTGGAAGTTACTGCCTTCGGTGCAAATGCTTTCTGTGATTACATTAAAGAAGAAGGCGACTTCGATAGCGTAAGCGTTCTCCTAAAGGGATCAAGGAACGAAATTGTTACTATTATCAACTCACGTCACTCTTCATATGGGTATGATCAAAGAATCGAAGTTTTCGGGGATAAAGGAATGCTGCAAATTCAGAACTTCACTCCTACAACAGTAAAATTGTTTAACAAAGAGAGCACTGCTGCTGGTGAGCCTTATCTTGATTTCTTCCTCGAGCGATACGCGGCGTCATACCGCAATGAGCTCAAACTATTTATCCAGGGTATTCAGGAAGGTAAAAACCTTGGCTCAACTTATGATGATGGGCGCGCTGCACTTATCCTGGCTGACGCAGCACTTGAATCTGCTCGCACGGGCAAAGCTGTACGTGTCAGTTTTTAGGTAACTCCCACTTACTTTGCTACCCCCGGCCATCGTCACAACTAACAGCTACTTGTAGAAGGACGGCTTCTTCTCATAGGTGCAATTAACTTGTTTCCCAGAATGAAGCGCCTCTAATCCTGCTTCCACCGCTGCGGCTGCGAGATAACCGTCCCACGCACTCGGACCATCAATGGTCCCCTTCTTGACTGCTATCACCCACCTTTGAACTTGTGAGTCAAATGCATCCGCAAAACGAGTCTTAAAAGTAGTGTGCTCATCCACGGAAATTTTTGAATCTGAGAATCTGGTCATTCCAGAAGTTCTCCCGATTTCGGCAATCCCTTTTTCAAAGACAGCCTCGGTCTTAACTTGATAGCCAAATTGAACCGATACATTCATTTCGACAGTTGCTAGAACTCCAGAGTCTGTCTCAAGCAAGACCAAAATAGGATCGTTTAGCTTTTCTGGCCCAAGTGTATTGCGCTTCAAATTGCGAACTTGAACAGATTTAATTGGAGAATTCGCTAGAAATCTAACTGCATCAATTTCGTGAACAACTGAGTCATAAATCAGCATGTCATTGTGATACGAATCTGGAACTGTTGGATTTCTATGAGCACAATGCAAACCCAACAAGTCTCCTTGCTCGCCACTTTCGATGAGGGCTCTCAAACTCTTATAGCCTGCATCAAATCGACGCATAAAGCCAACTTGAATCAGTGATTTTCCACCTGAAACTTCAGCGCTGACAATTCGTAAAGCCGATTGAGGATCTGGGGTCAGAGGCTTTTCGCACAATATCGGCAATCCGGCCTTTAGTGCGGGGATTAGTACCTCTTCGTGATACTCGCCTGGAGTGGCAATGAGAACTGCATCCATTGCATCTGCATTGATGGCCGCATCAATATTTGGAAACCACTTCGCATTTGAGGCATTGGCAAGTGCGGCTTTGGCCCGAGATTCATCTGGCTCCACCACTGCAGTTAATTGCGCGCCAACAATTCGGTTCTCTATACGTACCACGTGATCAGAGCCCATCATTCCTGCTCCTACAACGGCAATTCTCAAATCAGACATAACTTTGTCCCTCTCAAATTTTAATGCACACGAATTTTATCACTCGCTCTCAAAGGCGTAAAGGAAAGTCAGTAAAAGTTAATGTGAATTAATCAGGGAAGTGACACGCCACTTGTGATGCACCGATCTGCATAATCACAGGTTCAGTTGTGCGGCATTTATCTTGCGCTTTCCAGCAACGTGTATTAAAAACACATCCCGTTGGAGGATTGACTGGATTCGGAATATCTCCGCTCAAAATTATTTGTTCACGTTTGCGTTCCAGAATCGGATCTGGAATCGGAATCGCAGATAACAGCGCCTTTGTATATGGGTGATGAGGATTTTTATACAGCTCTTCAGTAGGGGCCAATTCCATAATCTTTCCAAGGTACATAACTGCTACACGTTGCGAAATATGTTGTACAACAGATAAGTCATGCGCAATGAATAGATATGAAAGTCCAAAATCATCGCGTAAGTCATCGAGTAAATTAATCACCTGAGCTTGGATTGAAACATCCAGCGCTGAAACTGGTTCATCGCAAACGATAAATTTAGGCTTGAGGGCAAGTGCGCGAGCAATTCCAATACGTTGGCGTTGTCCACCAGAGAATTCGTGCGGATAACGGTTGTAGTGCTCTGGATTAAGACCTACACGTTCCATCAGATCTTGCACTGCACGTTTAACTCCATTTTCTGGAGTGATTTTTTGGATTTCATAGGATGCGGCAATAATCGAACCAATTGTGTGGCGCGGATTTAAGGACGAATACGGATCCTGAAAGATCATCTGCATTTTCGTGCGCAGTGGCTTCATCTTCGAAGCTGAGTAACTTGTTATATCTTCGCCTTCAAATTTAATGGTGCCTGAAGTTGGCTCGTAGAGCTTCAAGATTGTGCGACCCGCAGTAGATTTTCCACAACCAGATTCGCCAACCAGGCCAAGAGTCTCTCCAGCATTGAGAGTAAATGAAATTCCATTTACTGCCTTGTTATCGCCTTTTACTCTGGAGAAAATTCCCTGCGACTGAATTGGAAAGAATTTAGCAAGATTAGTGACTTCGAGAATCGGTGTCGTCATTACGCACCTGCTCGTTCGCCGATAAAACAGCGTGCGCTATGTGCATCAGTGCGAAGAGTTAACTCCGGCATGATCATGAGACATTTACTTCCGGCAACTTCACTAATACGCGAACAACGTGGCGCAAATGAGCAACCGTCAGGCAGTGAAATCATTGAAGGCGGCTGACCCGGAATAGCCGAAAGTCGATTGGTATGCGGTCTATCTAAACGTGGAACTGAATCCAATAAGCCTTGCGTGTATGGCATCGCTGGTTTGGCATAGAGATCAAAAACGTTAGCACTCTCAACAATTCGTCCTGCATACATGACATTAACTCGGTCCGCAGCGCCCGCAACCACACCTAAATCGTGGGTAATTAAGATTACTGCCATCTTAAACTCGCGCTGCAAGTCTTTGAGCAAGCTCAGTATCTGTGCCTGAACCGTTACATCTAGCGCAGTTGTGGGCTCATCGGCAATGAGAAGAGATGGATTGTTAACGAGTGCCATTGCAATCATTACGCGTTGGCGCATTCCGCCCGAGAATTGATGGGGAAAAGAAGTAATTCTTGAAGCTGGATCTGGAATTCCGACAAGACCTAGAAGTTCGATTGCCCGCTCTTTGCTGACGTCAGGGTCAACTTTGTTATGAACCTGGTGGGCTTCAATAATTTGATCACCAATTGAAAAGTATGGATGCAGAGATGACATTGGATCTTGAAAAATCATTGAAATATCTTGGCCACGATACTTTTGCAGTTCATTTGGATCAATTCCGAGTAGATCAATTTCGCCAGTATGCGATTGGAATCTAGCAGTGCCTGAAATCTGGGCTGTATTGGAATTAAGCAGACCCATCATGGCCAGGTTTGTCACTGTCTTGCCTGAGCCAGACTCCCCCACAATTGCTAGCGTTTCTCCGGCATCGATTGAAAATGAAATGTCATTTACGGCGTGCACGACTCCGTCTGGAGTTGGAAAGCCGACACTTAGGTTCTTTACTTCTAAAAGGGTCATGCGATGCGAACTCTCGGATCGATGAATGCGTACAAAATATCAACAATGAGATTCATGGTTACCACAATTGCAGCAGCTAGAAGTGTTGTCGCAACAATTATCGGTAAGTCATATTCAACGACCGCACCAATTGCTAGCCGTCCCAATCCGGGTAAATTAAAGACTGATTCAGTCAGGATTGCTCCACCCAGAAGCCCTGCAAAATCTAGACCAGCCATCGTGACTATCGGAGCTAGAGCTGCCCGCAAGGTGTGCTTTCCAACAACTTCTGATTCTGGAAGCCCTTTTGCGCGAGCTGTGCGAATGTAATCTTCGTTAGAAGTTTCGATCACAGCACTTCGCACAAATCGCGTATATAAAGCAGCGTAAGCAAAAGCCAAAGTTATCCATGGCAAGAATAGAATTTGCGCCCATTCATAAGGGTCTTCCAAGAATGGCGTGTAGTTACCTGCCGGGAAAGGCAAGATATGCCACTTGATGACTACAAATACTAAGAGCATCAAACCTGTAAGAAATGTTGGTAGTGAAGTACCAATAAGAACAAAGATTGTGCTTGCGCTATCAACAAATTTTCCACGATAGCGAGCAGCTAATACGCCAAGACCAACACCAACTACAAGCCACAGAACGAGAGCCCCGATAGCCAGAGACAGTGTTACAGGAAGTGCTTCAGAGATAAGAGTTGTTACGCATGAATGCTCTTGGAATGAATATCCAAGACTTGGAGCAGGGCAATTAATGAGCGCTGCACCTTCTCCGTAAGTGCGGCCAATAAATAGACCTTTGATAAATACCCAGTACTGGGTCAGGAATGGAAGGTCATAACCAAGTCGACGACGGTTAGCTTCAATGATTCCTGGGTCGTTGCAGTTTTTGCCGCAGGTTAGTGCTGCAGGATCAAAGGGTAGAAATGCGAAAATGACGTACACAGTAAAGCTGACGCCAAGCAAAATGAGAAAGGTGACGCCTAGGCGTCGTGAGATATAACTAAGCATTGGCTCCCTTTCTCCTTAATTTTATTGACTAGTTCGTAGTGCTGCGTAGGTCTGAGTGTATGTAAACACCCAGACCTACGCAGTTCTATTTACTTTTTTACTACGTGTTACTTATTACTTGATGTAGATGTCACCGAATGAAGGTGCACCCTGTGGCTCCCAGAAGAAGATTCCGCCAAGGCCTGAGCCCCACATCTCTTGAGTCTTCGAGAAGATGCCAGGAACAATCCACATCTGGTCAACTACGTACTGATTAAGTTCAGCCCACATTTGACCTTGCTTCTT
>WLPI01000012.1 GCA_009698845.1 Actinomycetota bacterium | reverse complement strand
GTTGATGGTGGCGGACAAGATGTATTCGTTCACTACTCAGCAATCCAGGGAAACGGTTACAAGAGCCTTGAAGAGGGTCAGTCAGTTTCATTCGAGGTCGTCCAGGGTCCTAAGGGTCCTCAGGCAGACGCAGTGAACGCTAACTAATTTCACTTATAAGTAAGGCCCGTCGAGAAATCGGCGGGTCTTATTTTTTTGCCTAATTATTTCTTTGGCAATGGAGGAATTTCTCCAACTTTAGCTTTACGTGCAGCAACTGCCTTTACCGGAGAGAGATCTTTACCTTTCTTCCAGGCATCTAGATATTTCCATGGAAGAACTTCTCCGCGTCGTACCCACCAAGTATTTGGCGGTGTTGGCCAAGAAATTCCAAAGTGGAGATGTGGCGATGTACCACGTGCACTACCAGTGGAACCGATTTCACCAAGAACATCTCCTGCAAGAACTGCAACACCAGGTTCGATATTTGCTGGAATCGAACGAAGATGTGATCCGTAATAGCGAACTCCGTCTTCACCAATAATTGAAACCGATAACCCACCACGAGTGATACCAAGATTAGGTGGGCTCCTCCATGTGTCAACACGATTTACTTCATCAACGGTGCCATTAATTGGTGCGACAAATTTGCAACCAGCTTTTGCCAAGATATCTGTTGCTGCATAATCGTGATGAGCGCGCGCATAATTTACTGTGCAATTAGCTACCGGAAAGGTATACACAGGAGCAGCTTGCGCAGGAGTCATAACGGTACACAGAAGTGCAACTGCAACTAACTTTCTTATCATGTTACAAAGCCTAGCCAACTGCACGCTATTTTCTGAGTGCGGCGCGGTCTAACTTTCCTGTGACTAGCATGTGAGGAACTGTGAGCGCCCAAATAGTTACAAGGGTTAACCATAAGAATTTGTCGCTAATATCTTGGTGCGAAAATCCGGCAAGAAGTGCAACGAAAATTAGTGTTCCAAGTAATGCGGGTAACCCTGGAATTACAGCGGCAATAAATGCTTGCCCAGGGCGCCCACGCAAATAAGCGGCCTCTGAATTAGGTAGCAACGAAGTCAATCGAGCTGTGTGTCGCAGTGCGTGCCAACATCCAAAATAGACCGCGAATGCAACTAGTGGTGGAGCAAATGATGCAAGAGCAGCAAGAAGTGCAATATCTAACGCGTCACGGAATCTCTTTCGTAGCAATAAGGCCAGTAATGAAAGAGTGGCAATTGCAGCCACCGCAATCAAAATCTCGGACGAATACCCATAATGCCAATTCACGAGCGAACTATTGATTCTTTCTAACGCCGATGTGCTGCGATCGCTAACAAGGGGAATCATGACCGGTAACAGCCCTGCAGCGGGTGCATAGATCCACGTCGGAATTCGAGCACCACCAGGATCTTTAAGGGAATCCAATTCATTAAGAAAGGCTGCATCGCCGATTCCAAAGTGAGTCGAACTCATGAGAACAACAGCGATGAAGCCCCAGACATTCCACTGAAGAATTGCGTAGATTGCTGCCGCTGCGATTGCAACATAGACGAATATAAAGATTGCCATTCTTATTGGCGCCGACCGAGGCAATGTAACTAAGTGATCTAAAGCCCCATGTGGGATGCCAACTGCAAGGGCAACTATTGCCATGGACACTTGCCAATTAAGGGAGTCTGCCCCAAAAGATTGTGAAAAAAGTAATGAGAGCACGATGGCTATGGCTACCGCAACGCTGGAGATGGTGCGAATTCGGCTGAATACCCTAAATTTCACATCGATCACACAGAACACATTAGCAATTTTTCCCTCGAGGTATGCAAAAATGCGAACATGAAACAGTGGTCATATATGGCAATGCTCATATTTACCTTCTGTGGCTCAGCCTGGCTCGAGATTTATTTAAAGACTGGCGTTCTGCGCCGCATCAAAAGAGTAGCAATCAGCGTCTTGCCAATCAGTCTTCTCTTTCTTGCGTGGGATGCATACGCGATTTCGCAAGGGCATTGGTTCTTCGATCGCGAGCAGATCTTAGGAATTTATGGGCCACTCGGTATTCCACTTGAAGAGTACTTATTCTTCATGGTGATTCCGATGGCTGCGATTTTTACTATCGAAGGTGTAACAACTGTGAAACCCCACTGGCGCAAAGATGAGTTCGGCGAATGAACTACTCAGATATAGCAATTACCGCCTTTGCAATCGCCGTGATGGTCGATCTCTTTCTCTTTAGAACTTCCATGTTAACCCGCCCAGCATTCTGGACATCCTATGCAATCATCTTGCCATTCCAATTTCTTACAAATTGGTGGCTCACATCTAGAAATATCGTTATGTACAGCCCTGATGCCATCGTGGGGCTGCGCTTCTTCTCAGCGCCGGCAGAAGACGTTCTCTTCGGTTTCGCGCTGATTCTTAGTGTGATGGGACTCTGGGAAGTCTGGGGACGTAAAGGCTTCCAGCGCCATTAACTCGTCCTTTAAGAGCGCATACTTACAAGGACTTTTGGCAATTTCCTTTCTGGATTAGCTAACAATCCAATCGCATCGCCAAACTGGGCAAAGGCAAATTCCTGATCAATAATTTTGGATGACTTGATCACGCCTTCGGCTATCAGGTTAAGGGCTTCGATATATTTTCCCGGACCATTGAGCACTCCGTACATTGAAACATCCCGCAAGACAAGACCTGCAATATCGAAACTCTCTAAAGGTTTATCTGGAACTCCAAGAAGTACAACTTCCCCACCAGCAGATACAGCTCTGAATGCAGTTTGAATTGAACGATGTGTGCCGGCAGCTTCAACAACAACTTCGGCAGAAATGGTTTCCATCTGTTGTGGCAACACGGGTTCAAAACCGAGAGAACGCACACGTTCTGCACTTGCCTCGCTGAGAACCGCAATCAACACCTGCCAGCCTCGGTGAGCAAGAACTTGTGCAGCAATTATTCCGATAGTGCCATCGCCCACCACAAGGGCGCGGCCACTAGTGGCTTTAATTCGAGAGATGCCGGCGATTGCTGTCACTGCAGGTTCTGCGAGTGTTGCATCACGAAGTGAGACACCTTGTGGAATGGGATAAACATTTGTTACGGGAACTTTCAAATACTCTGCCAATGCACCGGGGCCACCTCGTCGAACTCCAATTTCAATACGCTCTTTACACCATGTCGCACGATTTTTGCATGCTTCACAATTTCCGCAACCAACAATGGGATCCATAATTACTTCGGTGCCGACAGGCAAGGCTGGATTCGTGGATTGAGCGATGGTCCCGCTGGTTTCATGGCCAATCTGCATAGGAAACTTTGCATCATGAGTGGAAAAGTATGGATGCTTACCATTTAACAGCTCTAGGTCAGTGCCGCACAGTCCAACATAGTCAACACGAATCAGTACTTCATCATGAGTGATTTCAGGAGTAGGAATATCTAATATCTCCCACTTTTGAGGAGCAGTGATAAATAGCGCTTTCATCTAATCCGCTCCACCCTTCTCATCGTGCCACGTTGCAACTGCATGAAGTCTAAGTTAATTTGCCGAAAGGATTTCGTTTTTCTTGGAAAACTTTACCTATCCCTCTAGGCTAAACGAATGAAAATTGTAATCATTGGCGGCGGCGGCATGGTTGGGCAGAAACTGGCTCACAAACTAGCGATCTCGGGCAAGCTCGGTAATCGAGAAATAGCTGAACTCACATTGGCTGATGCGTTTTCAGTACCAGCGTTATCCACTACTGCCAGTTTTCCAATTACATCAGTAGTTGCAGATATTACGAACCCCACAATTGCACATTCCCTCATAAGTGGTAAACCTGATGTGATTTTTCATCTGGCTGCAGTTGTGTCGGGCGAAGCAGAGGCTAATTTTGAAAAAGGTTACAGCGTTAACGTAGAAGGTATCAAGAATATCCTCGAAGCAATTCGACTTACCGGCAATGGCTACAAACCCCGATTAGTTTTCACCTCCTCCGTAGCCGTTTACGGCGGGCCATACTCTGGAGTCATCAATGATGATTTCCATTTACAGCCACGTACAAGTTATGGAACTCAGAAAGCAATCTCAGAACTTCTTCTCAATGATTACAGTCGTCGAGGTTTTGTAGATGCTGTAAGTCTGCGACTTCCAACAATATGCATTCGTCCAGGAAAACCTAACAAGGCCGCATCCGGATTCTTTTCGAACATTCTGCGTGAACCACTTGTCGGCATCGAAGCAATACTTCCTGCGTCACTGAGCGCCACGAATTTCTTCGCCTCGCCTCGTTCTGCAGTTGGTTTTCTTGTGCATGCTGCAAATCTGGATACATCAGCTCTAGGTGATAATCGAGCAATGGCGATGCCAGGTGTCTGGGGAACAGTTGGTGATGAGATTGATGCACTTCGCAGAGTTGCCGGAGATAAAATCGTCGCACTTATCAAGCATGAACCCGATCCTGTTATCGAGAAAATGCTCTCCAATTGGAATTTTCCAGACATTACAAGTGCCAGAGCAAAATCGCTAGGTTTTACCGCTGAGAGCACAATTGATGAGATTATTCAGGTTCATATTGATGACGAACTAGATGCAAAGATTCCGGGGCTCAACACATGAAACAAATCGCAGTCGTTACTGGAGCAGGCCGTGGCGTGGGTCGTGTCACCGCAATCACTCTGGCAAAAAATGGTTGGACAGTCGTTATGGCTGGACGTGACAAGGCAGCCATTGACGCTGTTGCAAAAGAAGCCGGTGGGGAATCAGTTGGCATCGTGTGCGATGTAAGCAATCCTGAATCAGTTAAATCCCTATTTGCAGAAATCAAAAGTAAGTTTGGTCGCGTAGACCTACTTTTCAATAATGCAGGAGTAGTTGCGCCAGGAGTTCCTCTAGAGGATGTAAAAATCGAGGATTGGCAGAACGTTATTAATGTGAATATCTCTGGCGTCTTTTACTGTACTCAACAAGCATTTGCCTTAATGAAATCTCAAAAACCAATGGGTGGTCGCATCATCAATAACGGATCTATCTCTGCGCACGTTCCTCGCCCAAATTCTTCGGCCTATACAGCTTCAAAACATGCAGTCACTGGACTAACCAAGACCGCTTCCCTTGATGGTCGCAAATTCGATATCGCCGTTGGTCAAATAGATATCGGTAATGCAAATACGGATATGGCTGAACAAATGCGAGTGGGTGCAACGCAACCGGATGGTTCAAAATTGATCGAGCCAACCATAGATCCACAAAATGTTGCAGATGCCGTTCTTTACATGGCTAGTTTGCCGTTAAGTGCAAACGTGCCATTTATTACTGTGATGGCTACCAAGATGCCATACACAGGACGCGGGTAATTGCGCTTCTAACCGTGCGCTGCAGCAACCGCTGCGTACTTGATTTTTCCATCATGTACGTTCAAGCCTGCTGCAAGTCCTGCATCATCTGACATCGCTTGCTCCCAACCCTTGTTTGCAAGAGCAAGTGAGTACTTGAGAGTTGCATTTGAAAGAGCGGCAGTTGATGTTGCAGGAACGGCGCCAGGCATATTCGCCACACAGTAGTACAGCGAATTGTGAACCTTAAATGTTGGATCAGCATGCGTTGTTGCATGGGAGCCTTCGAAACATCCACCTTGATCAATTGCAACATCGACAAGAACGCTGCCTGGTTTCATCTTTGCCACCATTGCATCCGTTACTAACTTCGGTGCCGCAGCACCCGGGATTAGAACTCCGCCAATTACTAGATCTGCTTGAGTTACATACTCTTCAATTGCATACGGTGATGACGCGATTGTCTTTACTCGACCTTGGAAAATGTCATCAATTTCTGCCAGGCGCTTCAAATTAATGTCCATCAACACAACATCTGCACGTAATCCAACTGCCATTGATGCAGCAGAAACTCCAACACTTCCCCCACCAAGAACAACAACTTTCCCAGGAGCAACGCCGGGTACTCCGCCAAGCAGGACTCCACGTCCTCCGTTAGGGGCTTGCAGCGCTGCTGCTCCCACTTGAATCGACATACGGCCGGCAACTTCTGACATTGGGGCAAGCAATGGCAATGTGCGATTGACTTCAACAGTTTCGTAGGCAATTGCGGTAATGCCGGATTTAATGATTGCGTCAGTGCATTCGCGAGATGCCGCTAAGTGCAAGTATGTAAAGAGAATCTGGCCACGGCGCATGCGATGGTATTCCTGCGCAACTGGCTCTTTCACTTTAATGATCATCTCGGCCTTTGCCCAGACTTCATCTGCAGTGTCCAGAATTGTCGCGCCAGCCTTTACATACTCTGAATCAGTGATAGCAGAACCTACGCCCGCTGATTTCTCAACAAAAACAGTGTGTCCCGCTACAACAAGTGCGTGAACTCCAGCCGGAGTAGTTGAAACTCGAAATTCATTATTCTTAACTTCTTTAGGGATACCTACGAGCACAATAAACTCCTCAAGTCATCGTTGACAGGACTTAAGTGATGCTACTCCCTAAAAGGTACGAATATGAACAAAGAACCGTGGCTCAATTGTTATGGGCACCTTTTGTGACCATTGCTCGACCACTTTCTAAGCGAGCCACTGGGACTCTGTAAGGGGAGCACGAGACATAATCAAGGCCTAGATTATTGAAGTAATGAATACTTAATGGATCTCCACCATGTTCACCGCACACACCTAACTTGATATCAGGTTTTACTCTACGAGCATGATCGACGGCAGTCTGAAGAAGTATTCCAACGCCTGCCTGATCTAAGGATTCGAAAGGATTAAAAGGAATCAACTCCAAATCCATATAACGAGGCAAGAAAGTTGATTCCACATCATCTCGGCTAAATGCCCATGTTAGCTGCGTTAAATCATTCGTTCCAAAGGAGAAGAAATCTGCATAGCTAACTAATCGGTCAGCGGTAATCGCAGCCCGTGGTGTTTCAATCATTGTTCCTATAGGGAAATCAATATCCATATCTGCATGGGCAAATGTCTTAGTAATCTCTTCTTCTAGCGTTTCGCGAAGGTGCAAAAGTTCACGTTGGGTTGCCACCAATGGAATCATGACCTCGGGTTTAGGATCATGTCCCAATAGCTTAACTTCCAAATATGCATGCACTAACGCGCGAACCTGCATTTTGTAGAGCTCAGGAATCAAAATACCAAGGCGTACACCGCGTAGACCTAGCATTGGATTTGATTCGTGCATGCGATTAACTGCATCAAATATTGACTTATCGCGGGCAGATACTTCTTCACCAAGTGCTTCAGCTCGAGCCATTTTCGCAGTCAATTCTGCAAGTGGTGGAAGAAATTCGTGCAACGGAGGATCCAATAAACGTACTGTCACAGGATGTCCAGACATCGCCATCATAATTCCAACAAAATCAGCACGTTGGAGAGGTTCCATCTCGGCAATTACTCCACGTTGGACTTCGTCATTTTCAGCAAGCACTAATCTCTCAACGTATGCACGACGAGGCCCTAGGAACATATGTTCAGTACGGCAGAGCCCAATACCTTCAGCGCCGAGAATTCGGGCGCGAATTGCATCTTCTGGAGTATCCGCGTTTGCACGCACTTGCAGCCTTCGCACTGAGTCAGCATGAGTAAGTAGGCGATCAACAGCTTTTACTAGTGCAGAGGCGCTAGTACTTTCGGCGGACAATCGACCTTCTAGATAGGAAGTTACAGCCGAAGCAATTACGGGGACTGCACCTAAATAAACTATTCCAGATGCACCATCGATTGAAATGATTTCGCCTTCGTAGACTGTTAATCCTCCGGCTGTGAAAAGTAGGGCGCGCTCATCGACAGAGATTGATTCTGTTCCGCACACTGCAGTCTTTCCCATTCCTCTTGCAACCACAGCAGCGTGTGAAGTTTTTCCACCTCGGCTAGTGAGTATTCCTTCGGCCGCAACCATTCCAACGAGATCATCTGGGCTGGTCTCTTTACGAACAAGAATTACTTTTTTGCCATTTTTTGCCATTTCAAATGCCCGGCGTGAATCAAAAACTACTTCACCCACAGCAGCACCTGGAGATGCCGGAATTCCGCGCGCTATCTCCTGAGTTGGTAACGATAAATCAAATTGAGGAAACATCAATTGGCTCAACTGATCACCCGATGTCCGAGCTAACGCCTCATCGATGGTGATCTTTCCTTCATCAATCAACTGAGTGGCAATACGAAATGCCGCTTCAGCAGTTCTTTTGCCTACGCGTGTTTGTAATATCCAGAGCTTGCCTTTTTCAACGGTGAACTCGATATCGCATAAGTCGCGGTAATGGCCCTCGAGAAGACTCATGGTCTTATCAAGTTCTCCATACACTTTTGGATACTTTTCCCCAAAAGCACTCAGCGAAATAGGTGTTCTGATTCCTGCTACAACATCTTCACCCTGTGCTCGCTCAAGATAATCCCCGTAATTTCCGATTTCACCTGTTGCAGGGTTGCGAGTGAAAGCAACACCCGTGCCTGAGTCATCGCTTAAATTACCAAAAACCATAGATTGAATATTTACGGCAGTACCTAAGTCTGAAGGGATACGTTCGCGTCGACGATAAATCTGCGCTCGTTCTGAATTCCAGGAATGAAAGACCGCTTCAATCGATTTACGTAGGTGCTCACGAGGGTCTGTCGGAAATGGTTTACCTGTAAGTGCTTCAGTTTCCTTAATGTATGCATCACTCAAAACTTTTAGACCATCAACATCTAACTCTTGGATAGTTTCTACACCGTGAGATGCGAGCACGCGTTGTTCAATTTTGCGGAACTCAGAAGGTGGGACTTCGCTGACTGTTCTTCCATACATATCAATGAATCTGCGATACGTTTCCCAAGCAAAAATTGGATCTCCTGAAAGCGTTGCAAGACTTTCAGCAACTGCTGGAGTGATTCCAACATTTAAAACAGTTTCCATCATGCCCGGCATTGAGAATTTTGCGCCAGACCTTACGGATACTAAAAGTGGATTCTTTGGATTTCCAAATTCTTTCCCAGTGATTTTTTCCAATTCAGCTAGTGATGCATCTACTTGGTCATAAAGACCAGCAGGAATAGTTCCAGATGAAAGAAAACTTCTGCAGGCTTGGGTTGTAATGGTGAAACCAGGAGGAACCGGAAGACCAATCTTTACCATCTCAGCTAAATTTGCCCCTTTACCTCCAAGCAAATCTGATTGAGTCTGATCGCCGAAAGAAAAAGGGAGAGTAAATTGCTCGCTCATGCGAACAGACTATAGCTTTTTGAAGTCGGGGCGCACATGATTTAGAGCCGAATAAGGTGTCGTTAGATTTCAAGAAAAGCCATTAGCCCAATAAACTCTTCCATGACGAGGCGGTAGCTCAGTTGGTTAGAGCCCCGAACTCATAATTCGGTCGTCGTCGGTTCGAGCCCGACCCGCCTCACTCTTTGAGCAGGACTTATGGTTCTCAACGTGTTCTCTTCATGACGCTTTATTAGTTCTGATTAATACTTGTCTGACACTTTGGGTCTGTTCAGCCTGCGGAACTTTGGATATCGCTTCGTTAACGCCCCGATTACCTCGTGTTCACCCAAATAAGACATTATGGGAGGATGAAGGATTTCGCTTCGAATTACCAGGATAGAGAGCTCACCTGGCTAGATTTCGATACGAGAGTTTTGGAACTCTCTGAAGATCTGACGATTCCTTTGCTGGAACGAGTTCGATTCCTGGCCATTTTTTCTTCCAATTTAGATGAATTCTTTATGGTCCGAGTCGCTTCAATTAAGTCAAAAATTGATCGGGGAATTACCGCGCCAAATAGCGCAGGGTATACACCAAAGGAATTACTCACAATTGTTCTCAATCGAACACAAGAACTTGTCAACATACAAGCAGATAGATTTAAGAATCAGATTATTCCTGAGCTTCGTCATCACGGAATCGAGTTTTTAAAGATTAACGAGTTGACGGACGATGAACGTCAGCAGCTGAAGAAGTATTACAACGAGAGAATTTTCCCAGTACTCACACCTTTGGTCGTTGACCCATCACACCCATTTCCGTATATCTCAGGTCTCTCGCTCAATGTTGGAATCAATATTGAATCTAGCGAAGACCAAGACATCAGCTTTGCGCGCGTGAAGGTACCTTCAAATCTTCCACGTTTCATCAAGACCGCAGATGCATCAAAGTTTAGATTTGTACTCATTGATGAATTAATTGCTGAGCACCTGCCAGAACTTTTCCCAGGGGTAACTCTGAAAGACCACTTCTTCTTTCGCGTAACTAGAAATCAAGATTTAGATCTCGACGAAGATGAGACTGAAGACATTCTTGAAACCATGGAGAAGGAACTTACAAGGCGACGCTTTGGGCCACCGGTTAGGCTTGAAGTAGATAAGGTTATTCATCACGAGGTACTTAACGAACTCATGGATGAGCTTCAAATCGAACCTATTGATGTTCTGAAATACGACTCACCCCTAGATTTAAGAAGCCTCAATCAGATTGCCGACTTGGACTTTCCTGAACTTAAGTACAAGCCATTTCGGAGCGATACTGCGCCGGAGCTTCGCGATGTGGATCCAGAATCTACAGATTCATTTTTTACCGCAATTCGTAAGGGCGAGATACTCCTTCACCATCCCTACCAATCATTTACTTCCTCTGTAGTTAAGTTTCTTGAAAATGCAGCACGCGACCCACATGTCCTAGCGATCAAACAGACTCTCTACAGAACTTCTGGAGACTCCCCTATCGTCGAAGCACTTATTGAAGCTGCCGAAGCGGGCAAACAAGTACTTGCAGTTATCGAGATCCGGGCGCGATTTGATGAGATGGCAAATGTACGTTGGGCTAGAAAACTTGAAGAAGTAGGTGTTCACGTTGTGTACGGCCTAATGGGACTAAAGACTCATGCAAAGTTATCGTTAGTTGTTCGTGACGAAGGTGAAGTCTTACGTCGATATTGCCACGTTGGAACAGGAAACTACAACCCAAAGACAGCACGCTTCTATGACGACCTCGGAATTCTTAGCTCAGACCCAGTTCTCGGAGATGATTTATCAAGGTTGTTTAACGAGTTATCTGGGTATTCAACAAAGCATGATTACACCCGAATTCTTGTTGCTCCGCACAGCATGCGAAATAACTTGATTAGAAAGATAAAAACCGAGACTCGTAACCATCTAGATGGCAAACCAGCGTGGATTCGCTTCAAGCTCAACTCTCTTCTTGATGAAGAAATTATTGATTCAATATATGAGGCAGCAGATGCTGGAGTAAAGGTTGAAATTATTGTTCGTGGTATCTGCGCAATTCGACTTAACAATCAAGCGCGTAAAGAGAACATTAAAGTTCGCTCGATTTTAGGCCGGTTCCTTGAGCATTCAAGAATCTACTTCTTCCGCAATGGCGGCAATGACGATTACTTCATTGGAAGTGCTGACATGATGCACAGGAACCTTGATCGCAGAGTCGAAGCTCTTGTACAGATTACGGCAGAGAAACATAAAGCAAGGCTGAAAGGCATCCTGGATGACTCTGTTTCAGATTCATTTTCTACATGGAAACTTGATAATGAGAATACATGGGTAAGAAAAATTAAAGACTTTGATGGCAAAAATCTTGTGAGTTTCCAAGATCACTTTATCGAAAGACACAATCAAGCATGATTAGAGCCGCTGGAGCTGTTTTATGGCGAGAAAATTCTGACTTATTTGTTGAGATTGCTTTAGTGCACCGTTCTCGGTACAACGATTGGACCTTACCTAAAGGAAAAATTGAGGATGGCGAGAGCGCGATTGAATGCGCCTTGCGCGAAGTGAGAGAAGAAACAGGAATATCCGCACGCTTTACACGACAACTTCAAACAGTTGAGTATGAGGACGCTGGGCAGAAGAAGAGAGTCAAATTTTGGGCAGCGCACTGCGCTCTCGATAAGAGTGAATTTGTTCCCAATGATGAAGTTGATCAATTGAAATGGCTAAGTGCTGCTCAAGCAATCGAATTAGCAACCTACCCATCGGATAAAGAAGTAATTCAAGAATTCATCGATGGTGATCAACATACTGACACTCTTATCATTCTGCGTCACGCAAAAGCTTTAGAGCGAGGAGATTGGGATAGCGATGACTCGCTTCGGACTCTCAGTGAATTAGGTGTCGAACAAGCCGAGTCCCTTATTGAGCACTTGCGTGCATTCTCAATTGATGAAATTTATACTTCAAATTACACACGATGTGTTCAAACGATTACACCGCTAGCAAATGAACGAAAATTGTCTTTCACTCAAGTTCCAAATCTCAATGAGGAAAACTTCGAGTATGACCCAGAACGATCTATTTCATTTGCAAATGCACTGAAGCAAGATGAGAAAAACATACTCATATGTAGCCATAATCCAGTTATTCCAACGATGCTCCGTGGAATTTTGAACACAAAACTTAAGAATAAAGAGTTAATCAAACTTGAACCAGGAGATGCGTGGGTAGTGCATCGCGTCCGCGGGGAAATCGTCGGAATCGATTACTTAAGCATCGGTAATTAACGTTCTATCCAGTCCAATCGATGTAGAACTATTCCTTCGCGTAGCGCCCATGGGCAAATACGAATTTCCGACAATTCAAGGTCTGCCATTAATTGTTTTGCCAGCATAGCACCAGCAACAATCTGAGGTGCACGTTCGGCAGATACTGACTGCAACTCTCTTCTGCCTTTGATATCAAGTTTCTTGAGCATGGGCACAATTTCCTCGAGTGCTTCACGTGTTAAGTGGGGACCTAACTTTGGGTACTGAGCATTTGCGATTTTGGCTAGAGTTCTAAATGTCTTACTGGTGCCAGTCGCTATATTTTTATCGTAGGTTGAAAGAGAATCTACAAGTGGAGCAACACTTTCCTTCAAGTAATCTTCAAGAGCATCCAGTGATTTAGAAGTAAAAGGATCACCCTTTAAGAACATGCGAGTAAGTCTGCCGGCACCTAATTGAAGCGAAGTCTTAAAGGTCGGATTCTCCTCGGCTCCGCGTGCAATTTCCAGGGAGCCTCCACCAATATCTAAAACAAGCAGATCGCCTGACGACCACCCAAGCCATCTACGTGCTGCAAGAAATGTAAATCTGGCTTCTTCTTCTCCGCTTAATACCTGCAAATCAATACCGCACGTTTTATTTACATGTTCGATAACTTCATCGGAATTCACGGCCTCTCGAATAGCGGATGTTGCAAAGGCCAGCAACTCATCTATCTCAAGGTGCGCAGATTCGCTGAGATTCTTTAGTATGGCTTCGGTTATTTGATCAATACCGAGTTGGGTGATTGCACCTTGCTCATCAAGATATTCAGTCAGGCGAATAAGAGACTTATGTGAAGAATTTGGGATTGGTGGACCACCAAGGTACCCATCGATTACTTGCAGATGTATTGTGTTGGAACCAACATCTAATACACCCAACCGCATTGGGACAGATTAGCGAGTTTAACCTGCGAAAGTGCCTGTAACTAAGAAATAGACGCGTCGCGAAACAGAGACCGCGTGGTCAGCGAACCTCTCGTAGTAACGGCCTAGGAGCGTTATATCAATTGCGGACTCGACTCCGTGGGTCCAACTGGCATTAGTAATATTTCCCAGAAGCTGTCTATGCAACCCATCCATCTCATCGTCATCTTTTTCAACCTGGAGAGCCATCGCTGTATCTCGTGTTTCAATGACGGTGGCAACTTTTCTGGAAAGATTTTCGGCAACTGTTCCCATGTGATGAACAAGATCTTTCAATTCAGCAGGGACTACAGGCTCTGGGTGACGGAATCTAGTTAATTTTGCAACGTGATGGGAGAGATCGCCCATTCGTTCTAAGTCCGCACTCATGCGAAGCGCTGTAACCAAGGCGCGTAAATCAGATGCAACCGGCTGTTGACGGGCAATGATGTCGATGATGTGGGCATCAAGGTCGTGTTGTACTAAATCAATTTTCTCGTCTTCCGAGATTACTTCTTCGGCCGCGCTAAGATCGGAATCAATCAGCGCATGGGTTGACTTCTTAATTGAAGCGGAAACCATGTTCGATAAATCCACGAGCGTTTGAGAAACTCCATCGAGCTCATCTTGGAATACTGAACGTATGAGTGCCATGAGTGGAATTTAGGCGTAATCCATGAATAACGCAATGCGCGATGGTTAACGGAAGGTAAACTGTGCCCCATAGCGGTTAGGCTTATCTCATGTGGTTCGGTCGCGAAGAAAATAAAAATTCGAACGAGATATCACCCATATTTTTCAAGGTCCTCTCTGAGCTCGGACAAGATGCTCTTTTAGTAGCCCCCGGCGAGGTTGTGCGCTTTGCGACTGAGGGAATAGAAACACTTAACATTCTTCGCGAAAATCGAATCATGAGTCCTGAACTCGTAGCATTAATAAGAGTCGTACGACGAACTCAACAAACACATACTGGAAATATTGAAGTTCCGCGCGGGCCAATCGGCGAGGGACTGCGTGAACTCACGATCAGAGCAATTTATCTCAGTGAAATTGAAAACATTGTTGTGTTAATCAGTGATGAGAGTGAAGCTTCGCGAGTTCATGAAGTACGACGTGACTTTGTTGCCAATATTTCGCACGAGTTAAAGACACCAATCGGTGCACTCTCTCTTCTTAGCGAAGCTGTTCTATCTGCCTCTGATGACCCAGCTTCAGTTGTTAAGTTTGCAACAAGAATGCAACTTGAAGCCAAGAGACTTACGGATTTGGTTCAGGGAATTATTAATTTATCTAGGCTGCAAGACTCTGATCCATTACAAATTGCAACCGAACACCTGATTGCAGATCTCGTCAACGAGGCAGTAGATCTTGTGAAAACTACTTCTGATGCAAAGGGCATACAAGTTACAGTTAATGAGTTTCCTTCTGTAGTTGTTTTGGGGGACGGCGAGCAACTGATCATGGCAATTCACAACCTTCTTGAAAATGCCATTAACTATTCGCCTCAAAATACCAACGTCTCAGTCTCTACTTCGCTTGCTGATGAAATCGTGGAAATAATTGTCACAGATCAGGGAATCGGAATTGCCGAAGGAGAATTAGAACGTATCTTTGAGCGTTTCTACAGAGTGGACCCAGCTCGATCTAGAGAAACAGGTGGAACCGGTCTCGGCTTATCCATCGTAAAGCACGTTGCATCGAAGCACGGCGGCGAAGTACGAGTGTGGAGTTCACCTAAAGTTGGATCTTCATTCGCCATTCGCTTACCAATTTACTCGACTCACGGAGGCAATGAATAATGACGAAGATCTTAATTGTAGAAGATGAGATTTCATTCTCTGAAGCAATCTCATTTCTACTTGGTAAAGAGGGCTTCGAAACTGATGTGGCCGAGAATGGTCGAATTGCACTTGATCTGTTTAAAAAATCTTCTTACGACCTAGTCCTGCTTGATTTAATGATTCCCGAGGTATCTGGCATTGATGTCTGTAGAGCAATCAGAACTACATCTCTAGTACCAATAATTATGCTTACTGCAAAAGACTCTGAGGTAGATAAGGTCGTTGGTCTAGAACTAGGTGCTGATGATTATGTAACAAAGCCATACTCTTCACGTGAACTAGTTGCGCGAATTAAGGCCGTCCTTCGCCGAGGAACTCCCGATAGCGCAGATATGAATTCAGACTCTTCTATTCAAGTTTCAGGAAGAATTCGAATGGATGTCGATAGGCACCAAGTCTCGGTAAATGAAATTCTTATCAATCTGCCGTTAAAGGAGTTCGAACTACTTGAATTTCTCATGCGAAATGAAGGTCGAGTACTCACTCGAGGACAATTGATTGACCGCGTCTGGGGCGGCGATTATTACGGAGATACTAAAACTCTTGATGTTCACATCAAACGCTTGCGCTCGAAAATTGAAGTAGATCCTGCTAATCCAACTTTGATTCATACAATTCGAGGTTTGGGATACAAATTCGAGGCGTAGACTGCACATATGGCTATGAAATTATGGGGCGCTAAAGAATCAGCTCGATGAAACTGCGCTTGCTCTAGTAGTTTCGTACCTTTTGCAAGTAAGTGCTAGCCCCAAAGTTATACAACCGAAGCCACTTACTCTTAAACATGCTCACTACGTTGGCACCTACGGCTCGAGTACTCATTATCAATGACGACTCTTTTGAACTTGCCACAATGGCCGCCTCGCTTCGTCAGCATTGCATCAATGTTGTCGGAGAAGCTGCAACTAGTTATATCGCAGAGAACCTTTTCCGCACACTCCATCCTGAAGTTGTGTTACTAGACCTTCAGGAATCCGGTGAACCTTCAATTAGCTTGCTTCAAAAAATGCGAAAGATTCAACCGAATCTCGGGATAGTCATTACAACCGCATGTCCAGATTTGAGACTCTATGGATTATTTGAGAAGAATATTCCAACTGGTACTCAGATAGTGTTGAAGAGAAACTTCACCGACCTTTCAATCGTGACACACGCAATATCCAAGTCATTAATTGCGGCAAGTGATGGTTCTCTTATGAAGTGGGCTAATTTCCACAGTTCAGATTCTGATAAAAGTCTCATTTCTCTACTTGGACAACTTACTAACGTTCAGGTTGAAACCTTGAGGTTGGTCGCACATGGATTAAGCAACTCTGAAATAGCGAAGGTGAGATTCGTTTCAGAGAAATCAGTTGAGCAAATTGTGGCTCGTATCGCACTACATCTATCAATCTCACCCGATAGGAGAAGAAATCTCCGCGTGATTCTGGTGGGCGAGTACTTCAAGTGGCTCGGTGCGCCCAAGCACTGAAATATGTAACGCATAATCATTTGCGATAAAGTTCTGCGCATGTCACCTGCGCTCACGCTCTCAAGTATTCGTATGCGCTGGAATGAAGTTCTTGACCTCGTTGAGAAACGAGATCGAGTCGTGTGGATTGCCTACTTTGATGCACGACTCGAATCCTTCGAAAATGGCCGCCTCACTCTGGATTTCAGTGATAGCAATAAATTAGCGACAGGTCATGACTACCAAGAAGCTCGGATTCGCCATCGCTCATTACTTCAAGGAACCTTCTTTGATGTCTTCGGTGAATCAGTGGTGATAGTGGAAAAATGAAAAAGTTCTCAACCGTACTCATCGCTGCAGTATTTGCTTCATTTACCCTTTACGCACCTTCTGCACATGCGACTGATCTCAAGTTCTCGGGCCCTGGGGGCAGAATTCATGGTGCAGATATAAGCAGATGGCAACATCCAAATGATCAACCAATTAATTTTAAGAAAATGCGTCGTGCTGGCATAGATTTTGTCATTATCAAGGCATCTGATTCACGAGATGAGTCCGATCAATTGGCAGTCAAATACTTAACGGCTGATCGAAAAGGTGCACAAGAAGCTGGTATCCATACCGGTTTTTACCACTATGCGATATTGCCTAATGTAACTTCAAAAGCAGCAATCGAGCGCGATGCACGTGCGCAGGCCCAGAAAGTGATTTGGCGCATTGGTTCGATTGGTGGCTTTAATGACCTCGACCTTCCATACGCCTTGGACATCGAGAATTCTTGCGTGCAGGTCAGTGCAAATCGCACGTGCGCAAAGTATGCAACCAGATCAAATGCCACCTTATGGAGTAAGACTTTTCTCAAAACTTTGAAAGATCGAACAGGGCGCACTCCTCTGATTTACTCTTCTCCACACTTTCTAGAAAATTCCTTAAAGAGAGATAAGGAACTTTCCAAATATCCATTGTGGATTGCTCAATACGCAATTGATCCTGCAAAGCCAGGTGCTAAGCCAAATGTGAAACCGGGTGGTTGCTTTGTGCACTCCTGGACAACGTCTCAGTGCGTTGCAAATTGGACTGTATGGCAATACACATCATGTGGAATTGCACCGAAATACGGAGTGCCGGGGTCTCGACTAGACCTAAATGTTTTTTCCGGAACTGGTGAAAAGTTCGAGAGTCTGCTCACTGGTACATGGGTTCCGGATCCCGCAGATGAAATGCCAATCGGAGAAACCTCAACGATCACGATCACTTCATACAAAGCCACGACGACAGATAAGAAAGTAACGATTGTCGTGGATGTAAAGCGTCCTGATAGTTCTGCAGTTGTGACAGGTTCTGTCAAATATGTTTTCTCTGATTTGAATTCTTCAATTCCAACAGTTACACAAACAATTTCACGGGAGACAAGTGGAACATGGAAAATTTCTCTCGAGGGAACCCCTGCCGGAGATTGGTTAGGTAGCGTTCTCTTTAAAGATGCCTCTGGCACACATAGCGAAGTATCTGCCCCACTAGATTTCACAGTATTGCAAGGGCCAACACCATCACCATCGCCATCAAAGAAGCCTGTACTTAAACCGGCATTCGACTCCTGTAAGAATCAAATTAAGAATTAATTAGATTCAAAAGAAGAAAGCAGTAGTACCCTTTCTTGCATGTCCTTCATAGGCAGCTTAGATCAAGGCACAAGTAGCACTCGATTCATGATCTTTGATCACGCGGGCCAAGTTGTTGGGCAGCATCAACTAGAACATCGACAAATACTTCCCCGGGCAGGTTGGGTAGAACATGATGCTTCTGAAATTTGGGACAAGACCAAGGAAGTCATAACTGGCGCTCTCAAGCAAGCGAACCTGATTGGTTCTGATTTACAAGCTATTGGAATCACTAATCAACGCGAAACAACAGTTGCCTGGGATATCACGACAGGTTTGCCGCTACATAGTGCAATTGTGTGGCAAGACACCAGAACTGCAGATTATCTTGAGAATTTATCTGATGACGAAAAGGAAAAGATAAGAAGTAAGACCGGCCTTGCGATTGCCCCATATTTCTCTGCTAGCAAAATGCATTGGTTGTTAAAGAACTCAACAGCTGTTGCCAAGGCGGTTTCTGAAGGCAGCGCGCGCTTCGGAACCATTGATTCGTGGCTACTGTGGAATCTTTCAGGTGGTGTAGAAAGCGGCGTTCATGCAACAGATGTAACTAATGCTAGCCGAACGCTCTTGATGAATTTAGAGACCCTTCAATGGGATGACGAGCTACTTGCTACATTCGAAATCCCCCGAGCGCTCCTGCCAGAAATTAGATCCTCTTCTGAAATTTATGCTCGAACAAGTGCTCATGGTCCTTTTGGATCTGCAATTCCTATTGCAGGAATTCTTGGCGATCAACACGCGGCAATGGTGGGACAAGCATGCTTTAACCGAGGAGATTCAAAGACAACTTACGGCACCGGAAACTTTGCACTACTCAATACCGGAACTGAAATTGTGTACTCCAAGAATGGACTACTCACAACCGTGTGCTACAAATTTGGAGATCAGCCTGCCATGTATGCACTAGAGGGATCTGTCGCAGTCACAGGTTCTGCAATTCAGTGGCTCCGCGATCAGCTTGGAATTATCAAAAGTGCTTCCGAAACAGAGGCACTCGCATCGACTGTTGAAGATACGGCTGGAGTCTATTTTGTTCCAGCTTTCTCTGGACTCTTTGCGCCGTATTGGAGATCCGATGCTCGCGGTGTAATTGTTGGGCTTACACGAGCTGCAACAAAGGCTCACTTAACGAGAGCAGCACTTGAAGCGATTTGTTACCAAACTCGAGATGTCATGGATGCCATGACTGCAGATAGTGGAGTTCCGCTGAAGCAGATGCGAGTTGATGGTGGCATCACCGCAAATTCTCTGTGTATGCAAATGCAAGCAGACATTATGGGAATTGAAATCATTCGTCCGTTGATCACTGAAACTACCGCACTAGGTGCTGCATATGCCGCAGGATTAGCGGTTGGTTTTTGGAATGACACTGATGAACTTGCACGACAGTGGAAAGAATCTCGCCGCTGGAAACCCACATCGACCGAAGCGCAACGCACTTCTGGGTATGCAGGATGGAAGAAGGCAATCGAGTGCACGCGATAGAGTACGTTCACCATGGATGAGATTCTTCAACTTTCGGCCGGAGTAGTGCGCACAAATCGCACCATGAACGACGGTCGCACAATTCGCTATTACGACACCGCAGGACAAAAGCGCTCCGTCGAAGATCAGCGACCTGAAGAAGAACAACCAGGAATCGGCGAACTTCGACTAGATCCATTGGTCAACGAATGGGTTGCGATGGCTGCACATAGACAAAGTCGAGTTTTTCTTCCACCAAAAGAGTTATGTCCATTGTGCCCAACAAATGGTGATTTACTTACTGAAATTCCTGAAGATGACTTTGAGATAGTGGTTTTCGATAACCGCTCCCCTTCATTACGTCCACCTGAGGGCGACTTTGCTCTTCCAGATCTTGTGGGTTCAGATACCGATGAGGGTGTTGCGGCTGGAAAATGTGAAGTAATTTGTTTTACCGCAGATCATGGTGGAGATTTCAAATCACTGTCACCTCAGCGAGTACGCACTTTACTTGAAGCTTGGAAAGATCGCACGCGAGAGCTTTCACAGCAGCCATTCATCGCTCATGTCGCACCTTTTGAAAATCGTGGAGAAGAAATTGGCGTAACGCTCGCGCATCCTCACGGGCAGATTTATGCATACTCATTTATTCCACCACGTGTTTCTAGAATGTTGGCAGTTGCTCGCGAACACCACCAAAAGACTGGACGAGTTCTCTTTGATGATGTTGTAGCCCGCGAAATACGAGATGGCGTTCGAGTTATTGCTAAAAACGATCACTGGATTGCCTACACGCCATATGCATCTAGATATCCATTTGAAATTCACGTCACACCATTAGCTCCAGTGGCTGATTTAGCTCAACTATCAGATGCTGCGAGCGATGCATTCCCGGCCATCGCAATCGAAGTGATGAAGCGTCTTGATGGAGTTTTTGGAATTGATATGGCCTACATCGCCGCATGGCATCAAGCTCCAGTGCGAGAAGGGCGCGATCTCTTGAGACTGCACTGGCAAATTATGAGCGTGCGTCGCGCTCCTGGAAAACTTAAATATTTAGCAGGTTCAGAGTCAGCGATGGGTGCATTCATTATGGATATGAAGCCAGAGCAATCTGCTGGACAGCTAAAAGATGTGAAGATTTAACTCCAACACTTTATTTAGAGCGACGGTGATGATCCTAAAACGACTTTGAAAGTCCTAGTGCCACCGGTTGGAAGTTCGACTACAACAGAGACAGTGGCGCCAGGTGCGTATGATCTAATTTTGACAGTCGCTGCATCTCTAGTGGCAATCTTTACCCCATCCATGCTCTTAATAATTGAGTTCACTGGAATTCCTGCTTTATCCGCGCCCTCACCGGCACTGAGACGAATAATTTTTGCTCCGATACCTGTATATGTATTGTCGAAGAAGACACCAAGAACGGGTCGCGTAGATTTTCCAGTAGAGATGATTTCCTCAATTACGCGTTTTGCTTCATTAATTGGAATTGAGAAACCTAAACCAATGCTTCCACTCGCCGATCCTGATGAAAGAGTTGCGATAGCTGAATTGACTCCGATGAGTCGGCCCATTGAATCGACGAGCGCGCCACCTGAGTTTCCAGGATTAATCGCGGCATCAGTTTGAATTGCATTTACATAAGATTGCGCATCAACAGTACCTGTAGATACTGGGCGATTAAGTGCTGAAATAATTCCGCTAGTTACTGTACTTGCTAATCCAAGAGGTGAACCGATAGCCAGAACTGGATCTCCAACGCTGACCTTTGAAGAATCTCCAATAGTGATAGCTGGAAGATTACCGAATGAGATTTGCAGTACCGCTATGTCGTATCCAGGATCGCGACCAATAATTTTCGCTGTGTATTGCTCGCCATTTGTGAGTTCAACTTTGATAGTTCCTGAAGTGACAGCGCCTTCGATTACGTGGTTATTAGTAACGATATAACTCGATGATGCAGAGCTCTTATAAATTGATCCTGAACCAGTTCCGCCACCACTTGATGTTGTTACTGAAATTGACACTACAGACGGTGTTACTAGGGATGAAATAGCCTTTGTATTCATGGCGTTTCCACCAATTTCAACGAGCGTTCTTGAAGAAGAACAGGTTCCATTTGGAGAAAGGAAGAGGGCTTGGGTGCGATTGTCGGCACATGCCTTTACAACGTTTGTGTTTGTTGATGTCGCAGCAGTTGCAATTCCACCAGCAGCAACGGCACCAACAAGAAATGCTCCAAGGACCTTCATGTTTTTCATATCGTTATCGTGCCGTACTTTCCTGAGATTTTCCTGTTACAAAATTTAGAGAATCTTTAGGCTTCAACAACCCACGCACCGCTCACTTTCACAGCCACCTTTGCCAGAGGGGTCTCAGCGGGATCTGAAATTACCTTTGCTGAATTCATTGGATCAAATTCTGCACCATGACAAGGACAGACCAACTTCTTAGTCGATGATTTATAAGCAACCGTACAGCCTTGATGTGTGCAGATTGCAGAGTATGCAAATACACCTTTTTTTGTTCTAAAAAGCAGTGATGGCACTCCTTGCGATGAGTGGATGAAATTAAATGTTGCACCTACTGGTAGCGCACTTAGTTTCACAATCTTTTTACCGCTAGATTTAGCCGCACGGTTAGTTGATGAGGCGGCATTGGATGGAGATACTGCTCTTCCAACAAGTGCGGCTCCAGCTGCAAGTGCAGCCACTATCGCTGTGCGAAATACATTGCGTCGTTGAAAATTAGTTGCTGGCATTCTTCGATTCCCAATCAGTAGTAGTAGATAAGTGAGCCACAATATTGCGTAAGCACTATCGCTAGCCAGAAAATATGGTGATACGTTAAATGAACTTGATAGCCATAATCCTGTCGCCATCGCAAAGCCACCAAAAGCGGCAGTCGTAGGCGCAACTGAGAGAAGTGTTGCGATACCAATAGCGAACTCAGCGACCATTACAAATATGCCAACTTGAGTTGCATGTTCGATTGTGTGGTTAAGTAGAAATGAAATTGGCGAGCTCTGCGCGTATGCCGCGAGTTGAGTTCCAATAAATGTTGATTCGCCTTGTGTCAGAAATCCAGGATCACTTGCCTTATCCCAACCCGCATAAATCCATGTCACAGAGAGGAAGATGCGAAGGAGGCGCTGAGCACGATTTTGTGAGCGCCACGAAGAAACTGCCCCTCGGGAGATGCTGCTCAGTGCGTTCATGGGTAGAGAATAACTTGCGAGAGGCTAACTGGCTCCCTGACTTGGATTCGAACCAAGAACCTGTCGATTAACAGTCGACTGCTCTGCCGTTGAGCTATCAGGGAATGCAAGTGCAGACTCTACCGCAGTGAGGAATTCTGACCAAAACTAAGCGGTGGTAGGTACTAGAGGGAACCTATGGAGAGTTCGTGAAGTCCGCGCTTCTGGGTTTCAAGGGCTACTAATTGTGTAAATGCTTCGTTGTATTGCTCTTGGTTTTCTACAGGATTAAGGCGCTGAAGACTGGACTTGAGATCTGCAATTTTGCGACTGACTAAGACTTCACGCAATCGTGCCACAATGCTAGAAACATATTTCTCTGACACCGCACCATCGGTGCGTACTGGCTCAACTGACAGTTCAGTGAAGAGTTGTTTCATTCGCTCATCAGTAACTTTTTCCAGTGCAAGTGCTTCATTTCCAAACGAATCAAGAACGCGACGTAACTCGCGATACGCCGGATGTGTAAATGCTTCATCTTCTAGCGTTGCCCAGTCAAAAACTAATCCCGGCATCTGCAATTTTGCCTTGAGGACTTCACGCTCGAGCATCAGCGTTGGCTCAGTTGGATTTGGACGCCATGCGGTATCGGCCGTTGGTGCTTCTGTAACTGGTTGCTGCTGCACAACTTTCTTAAGAGCTGTATTCACTGCTGCAGTAACAACCTCTGTTTCAGTACCTAACCAGCCTGAAAGTGACTTTATATATTCTGGGCGAAGAGATTTATCGCGAATTGCAGCCACCAACGGCGCCGCAGTATTGAGCGCATTAACGCGACCCTCTGCCGTTGCAAGATCGTGTTTCTTTAGTTCGGTTCTAATTGCGAATTCAAAGAGTGGAACGCGCTTTGCAATCAAATCTCGAAGTGCCAAATCACCTTTATGCTGGCGCAAGTCACATGGATCAAGTCCATCTGGTTCTACAGCCACAAATGTTTGAGTGACAAATTTCTGGTCATCTCCGAACGCTTTCATGGCTGCTTTCTGGCCTGCAGCATCTCCGTCAAAAGTAAAGATGACTTCCCCGCGGAAAGTATCTGCATCCATCAGTAAGCGCCTGATAATTCGAATGTGGTCATCACCAAATGCAGTGCCACATGTTGCAACAGCAGTTGTAATTCCTGCTAAATGACAGGCCATGACATCGGTATATCCCTCTACGACAACAACTTGCCGACTCTTGGCAATTTCTTTCTTCGCCATATCGAGCCCGTAAAGAACTTGGCTCTTCTTATATATGGGGGTCTCAGATGTGTTGAGATACTTTGGACCTTGATCTTCTTCATCGCTAGCAAGTTTGCGAGCACCAAAACCGACGATGTCACCAGAAATATCCTTAATCGGCCACATCACGCGATTTCTAAACTTATCGATAGGGCCTCGCTCGCCCATCTTTGAAAGTCCAGCTTCTTCAAGTTCTTCGATTGCGTAACCGGCTGCACGTAAATGTTTAGTCAGTGAATCCCAACTGTTGGGTGCATAGCCAACACCGAATGAATCGCAGGCAGCTTTATCGAAGCCACGCTTGGTCAATAAATCACGACCATGAGCAGCATCTGGAGAAGTGTTGAGTAAATCTTGATAGAACTTCGCAGCTTCCAAATTTGCTGCATACAGACGTGATCGTTTTGATGTTGGCTGAGTAGGGCCACCCTCTTCGTAGCGAAGCGTGTATCCGATTTGGGATGCAAGGCGTTCGATAGTTTCAGTAAAACTCAAGTGTTCTGTCTTCATCATAAAGTCGATGACATCGCCACCTGCGCCGCATCCAAAGCAGTGGTAGTAATTCTTTGATGGTGTTACATGAAAAGAAGGTGACTTTTCATCGTGAAATGGGCACAAACCTTTCTTCTGTCCTCCACCTGCATTTTTGAGTGCAACGCCAGCAGCGGAAACAACTTCATCTATATGTGCATGTTCGCGCACATAAACAATGTCATCTGCCTTGATGCGACCGCTCATGCGCTTACCTTAGCGACGCTTCGATAGAAGTGCATGGAGTGCGTAGGCTCCAGGGTCGGTCAGGCTGGCAATTTGGTCTACGACGATTCGTAACTTCTCTGAATCAGAACTGGCTAGCTTCCAGTCGTCTTCGAAAATGGGGTCTAACGCGGCCGGGGCTGCTTCAAATAACATTTCCACTAGTTCTTGAATAACTATCTGCTGTTTTGCATATCTTTCTTGCGAAGCGGCTGCACTGATTAAGTAGTGCCCTGCAACGGCCTTTAGGAAATCTACTTCAATGACTTGTGCACGAGGAATTTCAAGATTTGCAGAGTAACGAGTTAGTGGGCCATCTCCGTGAACTTTTCGAGTTTCCACTTCAGCTGCTAACACAAAACGTCCGATGAGTTGTGATGTTGTATCTTTCAAACGAGCTAGTGCGCGATGTGTTCGGTCAAATTTAGTGGGCCAGCAGGAAAGCTCCTGCAATCTAAGGAGTGCTTGCGCTGCTTCATCTTTGCTTGCATCACTGCTGTAGCTCTGAGTCATCTCTTTATAGAGAATATCGAAGTCATTATCAAAGTTTGTAACTTTTATTTGACCGGCAAAAATGGCATCTTCAAGATCGTGAACAGAGTAAGCGCAATCATCTGACCAATCCATGATCTGCGCTTCAATGCATTTACGGCCAGCTGGTGCTCCTTCACGAACCCAATTAAAGATCTCAACATCATCGTCGTACACGCCAAATTTTCTGGGATTCTCAGCGCGCGGCCAAGGATATTTTGTAGCGGCATCTAGTGAGGCTCTGGTCAGATTTAAACCGAGACTCTTTCCCTTGGCATCTACAGTCTTTGCTTCAATGCGCGTGAGTAGTCTAAAACTTTGCGCATTACCTTCAAATCCGCCACATGATTCTGCAGCTATCGCAAGTGCTTCTTCTCCATTGTGACCAAATGGTGGGTGCCCCATGTCATGAGAAAGACAAGCTGTTTCTAAAAGATCGGGGTCAGCACCCAGTGATTCGCCGAGTTCGCGACCAATCTGTGCGCACTCTAATGAATGAGATAAACGAGTACGTTGAAAATCATTCTCCCAAGGGACTGCAACTTGTGTTTTTGCAGCTAATCGCCGCAGCGCAGCAGAGTGAATAACTCGCGCACGATCGCGCATGAATTCGGTACGCCCTGGACGCTTGGCTGGCTCATCCAAAAAACGCTCTTGATCTGTAGCGCCATATCTCATGTTTACTGGACTCTCGTTAGATGAAGTCATGTACATACCTTACAAGTCCACTATTGGTCAGATGATCAGAGAGATGAATTCCGCGTCTGCCCAGAGTGATGTAGGCAAGATAAGCGCCAGCTTCACGAATCAAATAGCGAGTACGTGATTTTTCCAATGTATTTGGACCAGTCGTAGCAGGGGAACATGTTGCTGTTGCGCCTAAATCATTTGCCATGGTCATAGCTCGTTGGCAGTGATATGCATCAGTTGCAATGATGACGTTATAGATTTTTCGATTCTTCATCTCTTGTATATATGCCTGAGTCTGTGTCCGAGTATCTCTACCGACGGGCAGTGAAACAATCTTCTTGGCTGGGATTCCATGTGTCCTCAACCAATACTTTCCAGAGGCTGCTTCGGTCGTACGGTCTCCCGGCGCACCAGTGCCAACAGTAATAATTAAAGGTGCATACCCTGCATCAAAATTTTTCTTTGCCTGCACTAGACGTCCCAGCAAAACTTCGCCAGGCGTTCCATTGAGTTGTGCTGCACCTGGAACAACAATCACTTCAGCACTTGTCCGAAATGTTGGGTTCTTTGCAGAGTTCCAGGTTACAAAAATTGAGTAGGTTGGGATGATTACAATTACTGCAAGAAATAGTGAAATCACTCTTCTGATTAATTTAAACATCAGCCGCCCGAGAACATATCTTCGGCATCTAGATGAATCATTTCATCAGGATCATCGAGCCATCCATCGGGCAATGTTGGTGGTCGTCCACTGCTGGTTCGGCCTCGCGGTTTATCGCCGATTTCTACTGGATACGGCTGCTGTTCTAATTGGTTTAACAGCGAGCGAAATTCCGCCAACGAGCTCACCATGCCAAATTGTCTTCGTAGCTCTGATGGCACACTGAAACCTTTGAGATACCAAGCCATATGTTTTCTTAAATCTCTACATCCGCGATCTTCGGATTCGAAGTAATCAACGATTAACTCTCCGTGTCGGTACATGACTTCACGTACTTCGTGCAGTGTTGGCAGAATGCGATTTGATCCACCCATAAATGCATCGACTAAATCTGCAAATAACCATGGGCGCCCTAGGCATCCACGTCCAACAACTACGCCTGCACAACCAGTTTGGCGCACCATTTCTATGCCATCGGCACCTGACCAGATATCGCCATTTCCAAGTACTGGCACTCCTGTTGGTTTCAAATGTTCGACAAGATTTGCGATCGCAGACCAATCAGATTTACCTTCATACATCTGTTGTGCAGTGCGAGCATGTAGCGCAACCCATGCAACACCAAGATCTGCCGCAGATTTTGCTGCCTCTAAATAAGTGTGGTGGTCTGTATCAATACCGATTCGCATTTTGACTGTGACAGGAATTCCAAATGGTTTCGCATTTTCTACCGCAGCTTTAACAATTTCACGAAATAGATTGCGTTTATATGGAAGCGCTGCTCCCCCACCTTTGCGAGTTACTTTAGGAACTGGGCAGCCAAAGTTCATATCGATATGGTCAGCCAAATTTTCGCGACCAATCATCTTCACCGCTTCAGCCATGTGATGAGGATCGACGCTATACAACTGAACAGAACGTGGCCACTCACCAGCACCTGGTTCAATCATGCGCAGAGTTTCAGGAATTCTCTCTAGTAATGCTCGCGCTGTAACCATTTCAGAGACAAATAAACCTGCACCTTGTTCGCGACAGAGCATGCGAAATGGAGCATTAGTAATTCCTGCCATGGGGGCAAGAACAACCGGCGGATCAACTAAGTGGACTCCATCTTTGAGCGGGAGCTTAAGAGGATCTAGCAGCCGAGTAGTCGTGGGGCTAACCATGCTTCAACCTGATCGATTGCAATGCGCTCTTGCGCCATTGTGTCGCGATCGCGAATCGTTACAGCGTGGTCCTCAAGTGTCTCGAAGTCGATAGTGATGCAGTACGGAGTTCCGATTTCATCTTGGCGACGGTAGCGACGACCGATAGCACCTGAATCATCGAAATCGATATTCCAATTCTTGCGAAGTTGCGCTGCAAGATCGCGAGCTTTAGGTGAAAGATCAGCGTTACGAGAAAGTGGAAGAACTGCAGCTTTTACAGGTGCAATGCGGTGATCGAACTTCATCACAGCTCGCTTCTCCATCTCGCCCTTTGCATTAGGTGCTTCATCTTCTGTGTAAGCATCCATCATAAATGTCAGCGCACAGCGATCCACACCTGCTGCAGGTTCGATCACAAAGGGAGTCCAACGTTCATTCTTCTCTTGATCAAAGTATGAAAGATCTTTCCCGGATGCTGCAGAGTGCGCCTTAAGATCGAAATCTGTGCGGTTGGCAATACCTTCAAGCTCGCCCCACTCAGTTCCGTTAAATTCAAATTTATATTCAATGTCTGTTGTGCCCTTTGAATAATGTGAGAGCTTCTCCTTTGGATGCTCGAAAAGACGAAGGCGCTCTGGATTAATTCCAAGATCTTTGTACCAATTAAGACGTGTCTCAATCCAATACTTATGCCACTCTTCATCAGTTCCTGGAACGACGAAGAATTCCATCTCCATCTGCTCGAATTCACGAGTACGGAAGATGAAGTTTCCAGGTGTGATTTCATTACGGAAAGATTTACCAATCTGGCCGATACCAAATGGTGGCTTCTTACGTGATGTAGTCATTACCTGATCAAAGTTAATAAAGATTCCTTGCGCAGTTTCAGGGCGCAGATATGCAAGACCAGACTCATCTTCAACAGGTCCAAGGAAAGTCTTAAGCAGACCTGAGAACTGCTTTGGTGTTGTGAATTGACCTTTATTTCCACAAGCAGGGCAATTCATATCCGCAAGAGACTCGAGCTTCTTCTTATGCTTTGCTTCGTACTGCTCTTCAAGATGATCTGCGCGATAACGCTTGTGACATGCGGTGCACTCTGTAAGCGGATCACTAAATGTTGCAACGTGTCCTGATGCTTCCCAGACTTCGCGGGCCAAGATCACTGATGAATCAAGACCGACAATATCTTCGCGGCCCATTACCATGGACTTCCACCACTGGCGCTTTACATTGTTCTTTACTTCAACTCCGAGGGGACCGTAATCCCATGAGGCGCGAAGTCCTCCATAAATTTCAGATGACGGGAATACAAACCCACGTCGCTTCGATAGTGAAACAATATTTTCTAGACGGTCTACGGCCATTTCAAATCTCCATCCGGCTGGCTGTCGGCGAATAACAACGGTCGTTGCAATCGTGGCCTTAGTTTACTCGTAGGCTCCGGGCTCATCGATCGCTCGGGCGAGAACTGGAATTGCTTCTAGCTTTGCCCGCGTAGAACTCAACGCTCTGCGATACGAGCCAACATTTTTCCATTCGGTCGTAAGAACCCACAACGTTGGCTCATCGAGATTCTGTCCCACGGTGCCGCTCACGAAACCCTCTGCTGCGGATAGAACGTCTCGCACCGACTCAAGTTCTGAGCGAAATGCATCGGCTTCGCTCAAGGGAAGCTCAAATCTGGCAATTGCGATCATGGGCTGAGCCTAGGGTGGGGCTGAACGGAAATGAAAATCATTTTCATTTGTGATACGGTCTGCCCATGAACATCGCAATCGCACTTGCCGCACTAACGGCGCTGGCAACAACTACTGGCGGCTACTTAGCAATCAAGTCAAAGGATCGCCTTCATTTAGTTCTTGGTTTATCTGCCGGACTTCTTCTCGGGCTTGTCGCCTTTGATCTACTGCCAGAGATCTTTGAACTCAATACCCAAGAAGTTCTGCATGCGCCAGCTGCATCGATTGCGCTAATTGCTGGTTTCTTACTTCTTCACTTCTATGAGCAGATCTTTGGATCACACGAGCCAGCTGAATCAGATTACGGTCATGACCACGACCACTCATCGAATATTGCAGGTGCATTTGGCGCCGTTGCGATGGGTGGTCACGTTTTTCTTGATGGCCTAGCGCTCGGTGTTGCATTTAAAGTCAGCAATAATCTTGGAATCGCAGTATTTATCGCGCTCCTTGTTCACGCATTTAGCGATGGTCTCAACACGGTTTCATTTCTCATCAAGAATGGTTCATGGGGCAAGAAAGGTTTGTGGCTACTTGGCGTAGATGCAATTGCGCGAATCAGCGGTGCGGCACTTGGTACTTCGCTAGCAATCAGCGATAACTTTGTCGGAATTTATCTTGCAATTTTTGCTGGAATCGTTATCTATCTTGCGACTTCTCATATCTTGCCTGAAGCGCATTCGCGCCACAAGTCACGCTACACAATTCTCGCAACTCTGTTAGGTGTTGCAATTATGTGGGCACTCGTTGGCTACTTGCACGGAATGGAATAAGCAGTTGTCTCGATCAAACCCTCGAGTCCTTAGCACTCTAGAACGCGCCGGCGGTTTTGCAAGCGCACAAGAGGTCTACAGACTCATGCAACGCGAAGGCGAAAGTATTGGTTTAACAACCATTTATCGCTCTCTTCAAAGTTTAGTAAATGACAAGATTGTTGATGTACTAAGACGTGATGATGGCGAGGCTATTTATCGTTTATGCGGAGAAGCGCATCACCATCATTTAGTCTGCAAATCTTGTGGCGATACCGTTGAGATAGAGGGTGGCGCCATTGAAAATGGGCGAAAGTTATGGCCGAAGAGCACGGTTTCAGAGATATCGGACATACTGCAGAGATCTTTGGTCTCTGTGCCAAGTGCTAGTTTTTAAGCT
>WLPI01000011.1 GCA_009698845.1 Actinomycetota bacterium | reverse complement strand
GCAGTAAATGACATTGGTTCAGCGGAAGATTTCTTAGCCGCAATTGAAGGAACAATCAGAAATTTCAGCGACGGAGACCTCGTCACAGGAACAGTTGTACAAATTGATCGCGAGGAAGTCCTCCTAGATGTCGGCTATAAGACAGAAGGCGTAATTCCATCACGCGAACTTTCTATTCGTCATGACGCAGATCCAAACGACATCGTTAAGGTCGGAGATCGTGTAGAAGCTTTAGTTCTTCAGAAAGAAGATAAAGAAGGTCGCCTCATCCTCTCCAAGAAGCGTGCTCAGTACGAGCGTGCATGGGGAGAAATTGAAGGAAAGAAAGAGCGCGACGAAGTTGTTATTGGAACTGTTATTGAAGTTGTAAAGGGCGGACTTATCGTTGACATCGGTCTTCGTGGATTCTTGCCTGCATCACTTGTTGAAATGCGTCGCGTTCGCGATCTGACTCCATACATTGGTAAGCAGGTTGAAGCTCGAATTATCGAACTTGATAAGAACCGTAACAACGTAGTTCTTTCTCGTCGCGCATTCCTTGAGCAGACACAATCACAGTCACGCACAGAGTTCCTTAATCTGCTCCAAAAGGGTCAGGTTCGTACTGGTGTTGTTTCATCAATCGTAAACTTTGGTGCATTCGTTGATCTCGGTGGCGTAGACGGTCTTGTTCACGTTTCAGAGCTCTCATGGAAGCACATCGATCACCCAGGTGAAGTTGTTGAAGTTGGCGACGAAGTAACTGTTGAAGTTCTCGAAGTTGATTTCGAACGTGAGCGCGTCTCACTTTCACTTAAGGCAACACAAGAAGATCCATGGCAAGCATTTGCTCGCACTCACACAATCAACACAGTTGTGCCAGGTGTTGTAACAAAGCTTGTTCCATTCGGTGCATTCATTCGCGTACACGAAGGAATTGAAGGACTTGTCCACATCTCAGAGTTGGCAGAACGCCATGTTGAGATTCCAGAGCAGGTTGTTGCCGTAGATGACGAGCTCTTCGTAAAGATCATTGATATCGACCTAGAGCGTCGTCGTATTTCATTATCACTCAAGCAAGCTAATGAAGGCCAGGAAGTTGAAATCGAGGCATTCGATCCAACTCAATATGGAATGTCAGCTCGCTATGACGCAGAAGGTAACTTCATCTACCCAGAAGGTTTCGATGCAGATACTCAAGAGTGGAAGCCAGGCTTTGACTCACAACGCGAAGAGTGGGAGCGTCAATACGCTGTTGCTCAAGAGCGTTTCCTTGCACACAAGAAACAGAAGGCAGAAGCGAAGGTAGCTGAAGAAGCTGCTGTTGTCGCTGAATAATTAGCAACGAAAAATCCGGCTGGGCCGCGAGCTGATCCTTAACCTCGCGTAGCCCAACCGGATTTTTCATTTCCGGGGGCATGAGTCCCTTTTAAATTCGTGAGATGTGAAAGAGAGAGCGGGTAGGGTAGGGATATGTTGGTTGTCGCACTCACTGGTGGAATCGGTGCAGGAAAATCCACTGTTGCCCAGTATTTCGCAGAACTTGGTGCACTCGTGATCGATGCTGATCAGTTAGCCAGAATGGCTATTGAACGTGGCTCTGATGGATTTGCCGAAGTCCTTCTACGTTTCGGCGATGATGTGATTCTCAATGGAGATATTGACCGCAAAAAATTGGCTGAAATCGTTTTCTCAGATCAATCTGCCCGCAAAGATTTAGAGGCCATTATTCACCCACGAGTACAGACTATGTTTGCAGAAGCTGTAGAAGATTTGAATCACGACGACATATTGATTTACGAAATCCCATTACTTGTCGAGACGGATGCTGCTCACAAATTTGACTATGTCATCACTGTCGAGGCAGATTTAGAGAGTCGCAAGGCAAGACTTCTTAAAAAAGGTCTTTATATATCGCAGATTGAAAAACGCATGGCGGTGCAGGCAAGCCCGGAATCGCGTGAATCGATAGCCGATACAGTGATTCACAATGACGGCGATGAGGATTACCTGCTTCGACAGGTAGAAAATCTCTGGGAGAGCGTTCTGCTTCCGCTATCGCTAGGCTAACCACGTGCGCCCAGTAACTGATTTGCAACGAAAGGTTGCACCTTTTGAAGTCATTAGTGATTATGTTCCAGCAGGAGATCAGCCGGCTGCTATTGAAGAAATCGCACGACGAATCAGTGCGGGTGAACAAGATGTAGTTTTGCTGGGCGCCACCGGAACCGGTAAATCTGCAACAACCGCCTGGCTCATTGAAAGGCTGCAACGCCCAACTTTGGTCTTAGCCCCAAATAAAACCTTAGCTGCCCAATTAGCAAACGAGTTTAGAGAGTTACTTCCGAATAATGCTGTTGAGTATTTTGTCTCCTATTACGATTATTACCAGCCAGAGGCTTACGTTCCACAGACAGATACCTTCATCGAGAAGGATTCAAGTGTCAACGATGAGGTCGAGCGATTACGCCACTCAGCTACAAATTCACTGTTAACGCGAAGAGATGTCATTGTTGTCGCAACGGTCTCTTGTATCTACGGTTTGGGAACTCCTCAGGAATATATAGACAGAATGATTCGGCTCAAAGTTGGCGATGAGATTGAAAGAAATGCACTTCTGCGAAAGTTTGTGGATGTGCAGTACAAGCGTAACGACATGGCTTTCGAGCGTGGCACTTTCAGAGTTCGGGGGGATACCGTTGAAATCATTCCGATGTATGAAGAGCTTGCCGTACGCATAGAGATGTTCGGTGACGAGATTGAGAAAATCATGACACTCAATCCATTGACCGGAGAAATCATCCGCGATGAAGAAGAGATCTATATTTTCCCAGCTACTCACTATGCAGCGGGTCCAGAAACAATGAAACGAGCGATGTCAGAAATTGAAGATGAGCTTCAAGTTCAGCTCAATCTCTTTACAAAGCAAGGGAAGCTACTCGAAGAGCAGCGATTACGCATGCGAACGACTTTTGACTTAGAGATGATGCAGCAGCTCGGATTCTGCTCTGGCATTGAAAACTATTCTCGCCATCTAGATGGACGTGAACCTGGGTCGGCGCCTAACTGCCTCCTGGATTATTTCCCAGAAGATTTTCTTGTTGTGATTGATGAAAGCCACGTGACTGTTCCGCAAATTGGTGCAATGTTTGAAGGTGATGCTTCACGAAAGCGCACTCTTGTTGAACACGGTTTCCGATTACCAAGCGCCCTCGATAACCGTCCGCTCAAATGGCCAGAATTTTTAGAGCGCACCGGACAGAAAATTTATCTTTCAGCGACTCCTGGAAAGTACGAGATGGAGAAAGTTGGGGGAGATGTTGTAGAGCAAGTTATTCGCCCAACAGGTCTGGTTGATCCTCAAATCATCATTAAGCCAATCAAGGGCCAGATTGATGATTTGCTTCATGAAATCAACATCCGCGCGGAAAAAAATGAGAGAGTTTTAGTAACAACGCTTACCAAAAAAATGTCTGAAGACCTTACGGATTATCTTCAAGAGCGTGGAGTACGAGTTCGCTATCTTCATTCAGAGGTAGATACCTTGCGAAGAGTCGAACTCTTGCGCGAGTTACGTATGGGAGATTACGACGTACTGATAGGAATTAACTTACTTCGCGAAGGTCTGGACTTGCCTGAAGTTTCACTTGTAGCAATTCTTGATGCCGATAAAGAAGGATTTCTGAGATCAGCTACATCTCTTATTCAAACAATCGGAAGAGCAGCAAGAAACGTTTCTGGTGAAGTGCATATGTATGCCGACAATATGACTGCCGCTATGACGAAGGCGATAGATGAAACTAATCGACGTCGCGCTAAGCAGGTTGCATATAACTTAGAGCGAGGTGTAGATCCTCAACCACTACGTAAGAAGATTTCGGACATCACCGATCTCATTGCTCAAGAGAGTGATGACACAGACGACATCATGGCCAGCCTTAAAGGCAAGAAATCTTCGGTCGTTTTACCGTTCTCATCGAAGCCGACTGACTCTATGCCGCGCCAAGAACTGATTGCATTGATAGGCTCCCTCACCGAACAGATGCGCAGCTCGGCTGATGAACTTCAATTCGAACTTGCTGCTCGCCTGCGTGATGAACTCAAAGATTTGAAGCGTGAGCTACGAGGAATGGATGAAGCTGGTACATGAGCATCGATAAATTAGTTGTGCGGGGTGCTCGCGAACACAATCTCAAGGATGTTTCCATCGAACTTCCTCGTGACGCGCTGATTGTCTTCACTGGATTATCCGGTTCGGGTAAATCAAGTCTCGCCTTTGACACCATCTTTGCCGAGGGGCAACGCAGATACGTTGAATCACTCTCTGCATATGCGCGTCAGTTTCTTGGACAAATGGATAAGCCTGATGTTGATTTTATTGAAGGACTTTCGCCAGCCGTTTCAATTGATCAGAAATCCACCAATAGAAATCCACGTTCGACGGTGGGAACAATCACTGAGGTATACGACTACTTCAGATTGCTCTTTGCTCGTGCTGGTCGCCCTCATTGCCCAAACTGCAAGAAGGCTGTTTCTCGCCAGAGCCCTCAACAGATTGTTGATCAGATTCTGACTATGCCACCCACAACAAAATTTCAGGTTCTAGCGCCAGTTATTCGCGAACGTAAGGGCGAATTTGTTGATCTCTTTGCGGAGCTTGTGACACAGGGATACTCGCGTGCCCGAGTTGATGGCGAGATCATTCAACTGACCGAGCCTCCAAAACTTAAGAAACAAGAGAAGCACACAGTTGAAGTCGTCATCGATCGCCTGACAGCAAAAGCTGAGAGCAAATCTAGACTCACGGATTCAATTGAGACCGCACTTAAACTCGGTAATGGACTCGTACTTCTCGACTTCGTCGATGCCAAAACAGGGGAGAAAGAACACACCTATAGCGAGCATCTTGCCTGCCACGACTGCAATCTCTCTTTTGAAGAGTTAGAGCCTCGCTCTTTCTCGTTTAACTCACCATTTGGCGCATGCGAAGAGTGTTCTGGAATCGGAACGAAGCTTGAGGTTGATGAAGATCTCATCATCCCTGACGATTCAATCTCCATTAATGAAGGCGCCATCGCTCCATGGGCGGGTGGTCAATCATCAGAGTACTTCCTTCGATTACTTGAAGCGCTTGCAACAGAGCTGAAATTTTCTATGGATAATCCTTGGAAGAAACTCTCGGTAAAAGCACGAGATGCAATCATCAACGGTTTTGATTATGAAGTCCACGTCAAGTACAAGAATCGTTATGGACGAGTACGTAATTACTCAACAGGCTTTGAGGGCGTTGTGCCATTCATACATCGACGACATTCAGAGACAGATAGCGATTACAGCCGTGACAAGTACGAGGCTTACATGCGCGAAACCCCATGTCCCGCGTGTAAAGGTGCTCGACTTAAGCCAGAAGTACTTGCAGTTACCTTGGGCGGCAAGAGTATTGCCGAAGTGTGCGCTCTATCAATCGATGACTGCGCAACGTTTCTCAAGCAAGTAACTCTGAATAAGCGAGAAGCACAGATTGCGGAGCGAGTCATGAAGGAAGTTCATGCCCGCCTTGGATTCTTACTTGATGTTGGCCTTGACTATCTCTCACTCGATCGCCCTGCTGCAACACTTTCAGGTGGTGAAGCACAACGCATTCGCTTAGCAACTCAAATCGGCTCAGGCCTCGTTGGAGTTCTTTATGTTCTTGATGAGCCCTCCATTGGTCTTCATCAGCGAGATAACCGACGACTCATCGACACGCTTACACGACTTCGAGATTTAGGAAATACTCTCATTGTTGTCGAGCATGATGAAGAGACAATTCGTACCGCCGATTGGGTGGTTGATATTGGTCCTGGCGCTGGCGAACACGGTGGCAAGGTGGTTGTCTCGGGTTCTTATGAAGAACTTATTGCATCGAAAGAGTCAATCACGGGTGCCTATCTCTCTGGAAGAAAATCGATTGAAATACCTTCTACGCGCAGACCTGTCGATGCCAAACGTCAACTAGTCATTAAGGGCGCGAAAGAGAATAACCTGAAGGATATCGAAGTAAGTATCCCACTGGGCCTTTTTGTCTCCGTCACCGGTGTATCGGGCTCTGGAAAATCAACACTTGTAAATGACATTTTGTACACAACTTTGGCAAATAAGTTAAATGGTGCGCGTTTAGTTCCTGGTCGTCACAGAACTGTTACTGGCATAGATCAGCTCGACAAAGTCGTGCATGTTGATCAATCACCAATTGGTCGCACACCAAGGTCTAATCCTGCGACTTACACAGGTGTCTTCGACAAAGTCAGAGCACTCTTTGCGGAGACCACAGAGGCAAAAGTTCGCGGCTACCAGCAAGGACGTTTCTCATTTAACGTTAAAGGTGGACGCTGCGAGAACTGTTCGGGCGACGGAACAATCACAATCGAGATGAACTTCTTGCCGGATGTATATGTTCCATGCGAGGTGTGCCATGGCGCCAGATACAACCGAGAAACACTGGAAGTTCACTATAAGAATAAGACTATTGCTCAAGTTTTAGATATGCCGATCGAGATCGCTCATGAATTCTTTGAATCTGTTCCGACAATCGCTCGATATCTCAAAACTTTATGCGATGTCGGGCTTGGGTATGTTCGACTTGGTCAATCAGCTCCCACGCTCTCAGGGGGAGAAGCGCAACGCGTAAAGCTTGCGACAGAACTTCAAAGACGCTCAACAGGGCGCACCATTTATGTTCTGGATGAACCAACCACAGGTCTTCACTTTGAAGATGTAAACAAACTTCTTGGAGTTCTCAAGCGCTTGGTTGAATCAGGAAACACAGTCATTGTTATTGAGCACAATCTTGATGTCATCAAATCTTCAGATTGGGTAATCGACATGGGACCAGAAGGTGGATTCCGTGGTGGGACCGTCGTCGCAGAAGGCACTCCCGAAAGCGTTGCGAAGGTGAAGGCAAGTTACACTGGTCAGTATCTTGCCGAGATTCTGCAAACAAATCGTGCATCGGTGAAGAAAACACCCGGCAAGAAGTAGCCATGGCAGAACCCTCAAGTTATCGCCCGAGAGAGATTCCTGAAGAGCCGGGTGTGTATCGGTTTTATAACGCTGCTGACAAAGTTATCTATGTAGGCAAGGCTAAGAATCTCAAGAATCGGCTCACAACATATTTCGGCTCTAACCTCGCGCAAAAAACTTGTCGAATGGTGCATGAAGCGGTACGCGTTGATTGGACGATAGTTGCCACTGAATTAGAGGCGCTAGCTCTGGAATTCTCTTGGATTAAGCAATATCACCCCACATATAACGTTCAGTTCAAAGACGATAAGTCCTATCCCTATCTAGCAATTTCGTTGGGGGATGAATTTCCACGCATGTTTATTACTCGTAAAGAGAAGCGACCAGGGCTGAAGTATTTCGGACCTTACACAAACGCATGGGCACTGCGGAACACGTATGAAGTTCTTCTCAAAGTTTTTCCAGTTCGATCATGCAGTGCGGGGAATTTCCAACGTGCTCAGAGAACCAAGAGACAATGCCTACTTGGAGACATCGGTAAATGTGCCGCTCCATGCGTGGGTTGGGTTACACCCGAAGAACATCGTGGAATTGCAGAGAAACTTGATACCTTCATGGATAAAGGTATGGAGAATCTGTTACCCACACTTCGCTCTGAAATGGAATCTGCTTCTGCTTCTGAAGAATTCGAGAGAGCAGCACGGCTTCGTGATCAAATTGAATCATTTGAAAAAGCGCAACGCTCTACGCAAGGAAATCTCTCAGATGATTTAGATGGCGACTTTATCTCCATCCACGAGGAAGGCCTTCACGCAGCTGGTTCTATTTTTATGGTCAGACGTGGTTCCATTAAAGGTTCACGATCGTGGATCGTTGATCAAGAAAAGGCGTTAGAAGGTGATGATCAAGTTGGTTCACTCTTCTTCTCAATTTACAGTCAGAGCACGCCAGCAGATATCCCACAGGAGATTTATCTCAACAGTGAACCTCTCGATCTAGCAGCCTTGGAGCAATGGCTAACTTCAATAAAGGGCAGCAAAGTGTCGATCAAAGTTCCTCAGAGAGGGGAGAAGGTTGAACTTCTACAGACTGTCGAACGAAATGCACATTATGCGCTAGTTCAATACCTAAGTAAGAGAGCCACTGATGCGGCGGTTTCGGGTAAAGCACTTCTTGAACTTGAGGAAGAACTTCAACTCAGCAGAACACCATTGCGAATTGAGTGCTATGACATCTCGAATATATCTGGAACTACAGTTGTAGCATCCATGGTTGTATTCGAAGATGGCTTAGCTAAGAAGAGTGAATACAGAAGATTCATTATTGATACTGATACCGCCCAAGATGATACGAGAGCGATGCACCAAGTAATCACACGACGGATGAAGAGACTCATCGCAGATAGAAAAGTGAATCAGAGTGAGGTAGCTGAAACCGGTGGACGACTGAGCAAATTTGCTTATCCGCCACAATTGATTGTTGTAGATGGTGGCGCTCCACAAGTAGCGGCAGCGCAGCGCGCACTTGATGAATTACAGATCACAGATGTTGCGTTATGTGGGCTTGCAAAGCGTTTAGAGGAAGTGTGGATGCCTGGCGATAAAGATCCACTCATTCTTCCTAGAACGAGTGAAGGCATGTATCTCTTGCAGAGAATTAGAGATGAAGCACATCGCTTTGCAATCACATTTCACCGCAGTAGACGTTCCAAGGTGATGCTCGAGTCACTTCTTGATGAAATCCCTCAGCTCGGTGAGTCAAGGAGAGCAGCGCTCTTAGCTCGCTTTGGATCAGTCACTGCGATGCGAAAAGCCTCGGCAGAGGAGCTCGCTTCGACGCCTGGAATTGGGTCAACTATCGCCACAATTATCTTCAGCCATTTGCAATCATTGACGCCTTCGGCCGTTGATATGCAGACCGGCGAGATACTTGACAGCTAAGGCAGAATATTGGCATGACCCAAAAAGAGTTACTGGTACTCACCGGAATGTCTGGCGCTGGACGTTCGACGGTTGCGCATGCTCTCGAAGATCTGGGTTGGTATGTGGTTGATAACTTGCCTCCGGCGCTCCTTCCTCAATTAGCCAATCAGGCGATAGACACCCATGCATCTCTTGCAGTTGTCGTAGATGTTCGCGGTGGGAAATTCTTTGATGAACTCAATAGTGCTCTTGAATCGCTATCTCGCGAAAAAATACCTTACAGAATGCTCTTTTTAGATGCCACAGATCAAGCACTTGTTCAACGATTTGAATCAACTCGCAGACCGCATCCTTTACAGGGACAAGATCGTATAGTCGATGGAATATCTCGTGAACGCGCAAAGCTAGAAGAAATTCGCGCACAAGCCGATGTAGTTATTGATTCCTCTAATCTCAATGTCCATCAACTTGAAAAGCGTACTGGAGAGATATTTGCGGCAGGAATGCAAGCTGCTATTCGAATCAACGTACTATCTTTTGGATATAAATATGGAATACCGGTTGATGCAGATTTAGTCCTCGATTGCAGGTTTATTCCGAATCCACACTGGATTCCAGAACTCCGGCCACTGAATGGTCTCGATGCCCCTGTTTCTAAACAAGTTCTATCGAGTGAAGGCGTGGAAGGTTTCATCAAGAGTTATGTTGGAGTTGTACAGCAAATGATTCCAGGGTATTTCCAAGAAGGTAAGAAATATGTAACTATCGCAATCGGATGTACCGGAGGAAAGCATCGTTCGGTTGCTGTGTCAGAAGAAATTGCAAAACAGCTTGCAAACGTCTCACCTGAGTATGAAATTTCTGCTCATGCGACTCATCGCGATGTAGGACGTGAATGAGTTCAAAGAAAGTAGTTGCACTAGGTGGTGGTCATGGATTGGCAGCAACGCTTACTGCACTTCGTCAGTTCACTTCTGAGATAACTGCAGTTGTCACCGTGGCAGATAACGGAGGTTCGAGCGGTCGCTTACGTGAGGAATTCCCAATAATGCCGCCAGGTGATTTGAGAATGGCGCTTTCGGCTCTCTGTAGTGATGATGATTGGGGTCGCAGTTGGGCCGAGATAATGCAGCACAGATTCACAAGCGATGGAGAACTTAATGGACACGCAGTGGGAAATTTACTGTTGGCTGCGTTGTGGGATAAAGATGAAGATGCAGTAGCTGGCTTAGACCGTGTCGGGGCGCTATTGAAAGTTGTTGGTCGTGTCCTACCGATGGCTGCTGAAGCACTAGATATTGAAGCAACATTCCAAGATGCACAGGGATCGCATATCGTGCGCGGACAAGTTGCAGTCGCAACCGCAAAAGGCAAGCTGAAATCTCTTCGTATCATTCCTGAAAATCCACAAGCTCGACCTGAGGCCATAAATGCGATTGCAGATGCAGATTGGATCACCATGGGTCCAGGATCGTGGTTCTCAAGTGTTATTCCGCATTTACTTGTCCCGGCACAACGAGAAGCATTAAGTACATCTCGTGCAAAGAAAATACTCTTACTTAATCTTGATACATCAGATAAATCTGCAGGGGAGTATGCAGGCTATTCACCTCTTGACCACATCAAGATTCTTAACCACTATGCACCCGATCTCCGGTTTGACCTAGTTGTTGCAGATTCAGATTCATCTGGCCTTGATGATGTGAAGAGCCATCTTTCAACCTTAGGTTCAGAGTTCCTGGCGGTGGATTTACGTAGCTCCGAATCACATATTCATCACGATGTAAAAAAATTGGGTCAACTTTTCGCCCACATAGACGCGCAAATACTGGTTGGATAACCCCATGGCAATGACAGCAGCAGTCAAAGACGAACTCAGTCGTCTCTCTGTAACCAAGCCATGCTGCCGCAAGGCCGAAGTGTCTTCACTCCTTAGATTCGCTGGCGGACTCCATATCGCCGCAGGAAAAGTTGTTATTGAGGTCGAGCTCGATACTTCCCAAAGTGCACGTCGCCTCAAAAAAGATATTGCCGATATTTATGGTCACGATAGTGATCTTGCAGTTCTCTCATCTAGCGGTTTACGTAAAGGTTCGCGTTATGTCGTGCGAGTCATTGAAGCTGGCGATGCGCTAGCTCGTCAGACTGGGCTTATCGATGCCAATGGTCGACCTGTGAGAGGATTGCCTCCACAAGTAGTTGCAGCCAATGTGTGTGATGCCGAAGCAGCTTGGCGTGGCGCATTTATTGCACATGGCTCACTCACTGAACCGGGCCGTTCTTCTTCACTTGAAATTACCTGTCCAGGCCCTGAAGCTGCGTTAGCTCTCGTGGGTGCGGCTCGTCGATTGAATATTGTTGCAAAAGCTCGCGAAGTTCGCGGAGTTGATCGCGTTGTCATTCGTGATGGTGATGCAATTGGTGTACTACTCACTCGTCTTGGTGCCCACGAGAGTGTTCTTGCGTGGGAAGAGCGCAGGATGCGCCGCGAAGTTCGCGCAACCGCTAATCGACTTGCAAACTTTGATGATGCAAATCTTCGACGTTCTGCGCGCGCAGCAGTTGCTGCTGCTGCGCGAGTCCAGCGAGCTATGGAGATTCTTGGGCCAGAGATCCCAGATCATTTGAAGGAAGCTGGCGAATTAAGAATTTCCCATGGACAAGCAAGTTTAGAAGAGCTGGGATCTTTGGCGAGTCCACCTATGACTAAAGATGCAATCGCAGGACGCATACGTCGACTCTTGGCAATGGCAGATAAGCGAGCAGCAGAGTTAGGAATTCCCGATACCGAAGCGGGCCTTTCACCTGATTTGCTGGGTGAATAACAGGTAAAGAGTGAGTCCGCGCACGCGGGTGACCGGTCAGTAGCGTCTTCTCGGCTGATAGACTTCGCACCAAGCCCCCAACGTTGTGGTGTAAATGTAAGCCACCTTTATCTGGGGCAATTCAAAATATAAATGAGGTTTTTAGATGATTAATGTCGGAATTAATGGTTTTGGACGTATTGGCCGCAACTTCTTTCGCGCGGCGCTGACAAACCCAAATATCAATATCGTAGGTATCAATGACCTAACAGATAACGCAACCTTGGCACACCTTCTCAAGTACGACTCAATTTTGGGTCGTCTTGGTCTTGAAGTAACACATACTGAAGACACCATCACAGTTGGTGGAAAGACCATCAAAGTGTTCGCAGATCGCGACCCTGCAAATCTTCCTTGGGCTTCAGTTAAGGCAGATATTGTCATCGAATCAACAGGTCACTTTACAAAGGCGGCTGATGCAAAGAAGCACATCACTGCTGGCGCTAAGAAGGTAATCATTTCAGCTCCTGCAAGCGATGAAGACATCACAATCGTTATGGGCGTAAATCATGAAAAGTACGACCCAGCGAACCACAACGTGATCTCAAATGCTTCTTGTACAACAAACTGCCTTGCTCCAATGGCGAAGGTTCTCCACGATAACTGGGGAATTGTTAAGGGCTTAATGACAACAATCCACGCCTATACAAACGATCAGGTAATTCTTGATTTCCCACATAAGGATCTACGTCGTGCACGCGCAGCGGCAACAAATATGATTCCTACATCAACAGGTGCTGCAAAAGCAATCTCTCTAGTGCTTCCAGAGCTCAAGGGTAAGCTCGACGGTTACGCGATGCGTGTTCCAGTTCCTACCGGTTCAGCAACTGACCTCACTGTTGAACTTGCTAAAGAAGCAACAGCTGCAGAAATCAATGCTGCAATGAAAGCTGCTGCTAACGGTCCACTGAAGGGATTCCTTTCATACACTGAGGACCCAATCGTCTCTTCAGATATCGTGACAGATCCATCATCTTGCATCTTCGACTCTGGCTTAACCAAGGTAATTGGTAACCAGGTCAAGGTCGTCGGTTGGTATGACAACGAATGGGGCTACTCAAACCGCCTCGTTGATCTTGTTGGGTATGTAGGTAAATCTCTCTAATGTCTTCTTTTGCTGACCTAGATGTGGTGGGTAAGCGAGTATTTCTTCGCTGTGATCTAAATGTTCCTTTGAAAGAAGGAAAGATCACAGATGACGGTCGTATTCGTGCATCACTCCCGACAATCAATGCGCTGCTCTCTCGTGGAGCCAGCATTGTTATTGCCGCGCATCTAGGTCGTCCAAAAGGCGAACCAAAACCAGAACTATCTCTAGCTCCTGTTGCGGTACGACTTGCCGAACTACTCGGCAAACCAGTTCAGTTTGCAGGTGCGATTATTGGTGATGATGTCACTCAAAAAGCGAACGCTCTTTCAGCCGGTGAAGTTCTACTACTCGAGAATATTCGTTACTCGGCGGCCGAAACATCAAAAGATGAATCCGAGCGATCAGCGTTGGCTTTAGAGCTCGCAAAACTTGCTCATGTCTACGTGGGCGATGGTTTTGGCGCAGTGCATCGTAAGCATGCATCAGTCTTTGATCTTCCGAAGTTACTTCCACATGCGCCCGGAACCCTTGTTGCTGCAGAAGTTGATGTATTGAAGAAACTCACCGTTGATCCTGTTCGTCCATATGGTGTTGTTCTTGGTGGTTCAAAAGTTTCAGACAAAATCGGCGTCATTTCAAACCTACTTGGAAAAGTTGACGTGATGGCAATCGGCGGAGGAATGCTATTCACATTCTTGGCAGCACAAGGAAAAGAGATTGGCACATCACTTGTAGAACTCGACCTCATAGATACGGTAAAGAAGTTAATCAAACAGGCCGAAGATTCTGGAGTTAAGTTGCTACTTCCTACCGACATAGTTGTAGCTCCAAAATTTTCAGCGGATGCAACGCCAACTCTGGTGAGCGCCGATGCTATTCCTGCAGATCAAATGGGCTTAGACATTGGCCCGCAGAGTGCGGCAGCTTTTGCAAAAGCAATCACAGGTTGCAAAACCGTATTTTGGAATGGACCGATGGGAGTCTTTGAATTTCCTAACTTTGCCCATGGCACCAAGGTAATTGCGCAGGCGCTTACTGAAGTTTCCGGAATATCTGTTGTTGGTGGGGGAGATTCTGCAGCATCTGTTCGCGCCCTTGGCTTTGCAGATTCACAGTTCGGTTACATTTCTACAGGTGGCGGCGCCTCTCTTGAATACCTCGAGGGCAAAGAACTACCTGGCTTGAAAGCACTTGGAATTTAGTTTTAAAATCAACTACACGAGGAGTTCGTAATGCGTAAACCGTTAATGGCAGGCAATTGGAAGATGAACCTCAATCACCTTGAGGCAATTGCAGTAGCTCAGAAACTCGTGTATTCACTTGGTGACAAAGATTATGACGCGGTTGATGTTGCAATCATTCCCCCTTTCACAGATATTCGGTCTATTCAAACCATGGTCGATGGTGACCGACTTCGCCTTCAATATGGCGCACAAGATCTTTCACCCGAAGCTTCGGGTGCATTTACGGGTGATATCTCAGGTTCGATGCTGGCAAAGTTAGGTTGCACATATGTTGTAATCGGTCATTCAGAACGGCGCGCTGTTCATCACGAAGATGACGTTTTGGTTAATCGAAAAATTAAGGCTGCACTAGCTAACGAACTGACCCCAATTTTCTGCGTGGGCGAAGAGCTCGCAATTCGTGAATCCGGAACTCATGTTTCTCATGTTATCCGTCAGGTTCGTGCAGGACTTGAAGGCTTCCATAAACCAGAACTGAAAAAGATTGTTATTGCCTATGAGCCTATCTGGGCAATTGGTACTGGAAAAACTGCAACTCCAGAAGATGCGCAAGAAGTCTGTGCGGCAATTCGTGAAGAAGTTGAACAAATTGGTTCTGCGGAGATTGCAGCAAATATGAGAATTCTTTATGGCGGTTCAGTAAAGTCAGCAAATATCGCAGAAATCATGAAGCAAGCCGATGTTGATGGAGCGCTCATTGGGGGAGCAAGTCTTGACCCGGAAGAGCTCGCTAAGATCGTCAAGTTTCACGCTCAGGCGTAATTCAAGGGATTTGAACTGATTCGGGTATCCTGTACCCCTACCTCTTAAGGAGTTTTAACGTGGCTTTAGCGCTTTCAATATTCTTGATCATCACCAGCATCGTGATGATTCTTCTCGTTCTCCTTCACAAAGGAAAAGGATCTGGACTATCAGACCTTTTCGGCGGTGGAATTTCTTCAAATTACGGCGGATCTTCGGTAGTTGAAAAGAATCTAGACCGCATCACAATCGTTGTTGGTGGACTTTGGTTTGCTGGCGTAGTCGCACTCTCTCTGATTTTGAAGGGTTAATCCATGGCAAGTGCAATTCGCGGAAGCCGAGTCGGCGCTGGTCCCATGGGAGAAGCCGAGCGCGGCGATCAGATTGAACGCGCAACGGTTTCGTATTGGTGTGCAAACGAACATGAAGTACGACCATCATTTGCAGTTGAAGAGACTGTAGTCATTCCGGCCGAGTGGGATTGCCCAAAATGTGGTCTTCCTGCGGGTCGCGATAAAAACAATCCACCGAGCGCCGTTGTTAATGTGCCTTACAAGACTCACCTTGCATATGTGAAAGAACGTCGCACAGATAAAGAGGGTGAGAAAATACTTGAAGATGCGCTTCGCAAATTACGCGGAGATGATATCGAATAGTATTTATAAGGTTCGGGCTGCCTTCAGTAGCTGCTCAATACCCGCTCTTCTATTCTGCAAATGCAGACGAAGGAGCGGGTATTTTCTTGTGGCTAGAGCGCGATTATCTCCGATTGCTTGAGCGAAAAGAAGCGTCTTCAAAGAGAAAGCACGTCCTGCAATTTCATAATCTAACTCTGTCTCACCAGTAATCTGCAAGAAAGAACCATTCTTTTGTCCACCTTTATGGAATTGGCCTGTTGAATGTAAGAAGCGTGGCCCCCATCCAAAAGATGTTGGCCTACCAGATTTTTCTGAAAGGATTGAGCGAAGTTCGGCAACTCGTACATCGTCTTGTCGATTGAGATAGGCCATTATGGCGATGTATCCGCCATCTTTCACATCTTCAATGAACGTTGCAAGTGAATCCTTAAGTGATTGACCATCACCGAAAATTTCTACTCCTGCATCAACACATTGAGGTAAGAAAACTGGAATCTGATTACCCCACTCACTTAAACACAATGCAGTCTGCTCTTTAGCTTCGGTGACATTGGGCTGATTAAATGGATCAATTCTTAAGCCGAAACCCAACAGCGCAGTTAACCATTCCCAATAAATAAAGTGGCCGCCAAGTGTTCCTTCAACAACTACATCAGCACCTGTTCCAGCGAATGCAACAGTGAGAGAGCCACCAATGCCTGCATTCGCGAGATTTTCGGTTGCAATCGGTAAACGGCCAATGGATTCTTTTCCCGTTGATTCAGCAATGAGTTGTTCAATCCAATCTGAAAGCCCGGGAACCGCTGCACCTGCATCAGTGAAGGCAATGTACTGATCACACTGGGTCAGAAAAATGTATGCAACATCAAGAACGTCAGTTGGGTTCTCGAGCATGAGTTTCAACTGCTGTTGCGAATTCTCAAGTAGAAGTTCGATATCTACACCGGCGAGAGCTGATGGAACCAATCCAAAGGCACCTAAAACACTAAAGCGCCCTCCTACATTGGGGTCAGCATTGGTGACATGAAAACCTTTCGCCCGAACTTCAATATCTAGAGGAGATCCTGGATCGGTGACAAAGAGCATATGTTCTATCGGGTCAAGGCCTTCTTCAAGAAAATGACTTTCAAACAGTGCACGCTGCGATGATGTTTCAATGGTTGAGCCAGACTTGGAACTCACGATTACAACCGTGCTCTTCAAATCTGAACCAATCGCATGTTTGGCATATTCTGGGTCGGTCGAATCGAATACGAACAAATCTTTCTTGTGACTTTGAGCAATAACCTCAGGCCCAAGAGAGGAACCACCCATCCCACAAAGGACCACTCTACTTTTCGCCTTAAATTTCTCTACTAGTTGTGTTATCTCGGGCAATAGTGAAAGCGAGCTATAGGGGAGATCAATCCAATTAAGTCGGATTGCTGCTTCTGTCGACGCTTTGCTACCCCAAGTATCGTGATCCTTCTTCGAGATTCTCAGATGAGCTTCCTGCAATCTCTTGTAAAGATCTGATTCACGATCAACGCAATCTAGTAGAGGTCCAGATATTTTCATTAAGCAAGAGCTTTCGAGATGTCTCCAAGGACTCGCTCGACTGTGAAGCCAAATTCTGAGAATAACTTTGGTCCTGCAGCTGAAGCTCCATAATGGTCGAGAGAGATGATGACTCCGTTCTCACCTACATACTCGCGCCATCCGAGAGAGATACCCGCTTCGATACTGACTCGAAGTGCAGATTTAGGAAGGACTGATTCGCGGTAAGAATCCGACTCCTCGTTAAACCATTCCAAACATGGGGCACTTACAACACGAGTCGAGACTCCTTGCGCTTCGAGAGCCGTCTGAGTGTCTAGCGCCAGTGGAACTTCAGAACCGGTGGCAATAATGACAACACGAGGGGTCTCTGATTCTTCTTTGAGAATGTATGCACCCTTATTAACACCTGAAACATTGCCGTGCGACGCCCGATCTACAGTGCGCAGGTTCTGACGAGATAGCAGGAAACCTACCGGCTTATTTCGTTTGAGAACGCATTTCCAAGCTTCAGCAACTTCATTTGCATCAGCAGGTCGAATTACTGAGAAGTTTGGAATCGCTCGAAGAGCAGCGAAATGCTCAATTGGTTGGTGAGTCGGACCATCTTCTCCAACACCGACAGAGTCATGGGTCCAGATAAATGTGGATGGAATATCCATGATTGCCGCAAGACGAACCGCTGGTCGCATGTAATCACTGAAGACTGCAAATGTTCCACCAAATGAACGCGATAATCCATGCAAGGCTATGCCGTTAATAATTGAACCCATTGCGTGCTCGCGAATTCCAAAGTGAATAATTCGTCCATATGGATCGGCGTTCTTCATCTGACTCGATGAGGGTAAAAATGATTTACCTTCTTCAATCGTTGTCATATTAGAGTCGGCAAGATCAGAAGATCCACCCCAAAATTCTGGAAGGACTTTTGCTATTGCATTTATTACCAATCCCGATGCTGAACGTGTTGCAATATCTTTCCCAGCCTCGAAAACTGGAATCGATTGCTCCCAATTATCAGGAAGTTCCCGCTTAATCAATCGCGATAACAATGTAGTTTTACTTGGATTCGCTTTCTTCCACAGATCTAATCTTTGATTCCATTCCTTGTGGGCAGCTGCACCGCGTTCTTTAACCAATCGCACATGCTCGAGAACATCATCAGGCAGTGCAAATTTCTCTTCAGGATTTAGCCCAAGTTCTATTTTGGTCGCCGCGATTTCTTCATCACCAAGCGCAGAACCGTGGGATTTTGCTGTGCCTCTGAGCTTGGGCGCTGGCCATGCAATTACGGAGTGAAGGCGAATGAGCGAAGGTTTTGTTTTTTCGGCTTTCGCAGCAATCATTGCCGAATCAAGCGCTGCTAAATCAACGTTGCCATCAACGAGGGCGGGCACATCCTGTACGTGCCATCCGTAGGCGCGATATCTAGCTGCAACATCTTCAGTGAATGAAACGTGAGTATCGCCTTCAATTGAAATTCGATTGTCATCATAAATTATGTTGAGATTGCCAAGCTCCTGAGTACCCGCGAGTGAAGATGCTTCTCCTGATACGCCTTCTTGAAGATCACCATCAGAGCAGATAACCCAGATCGAATGATCAAATGGCGAAGTACCCTCTGGCGAATCTGGGTCGAGTAAACCGCGCTCATATCGAGCAGCCATTGCAAAACCAACTGAAGTCGCAACACCAGCACCCAGCGGACCGGTTGTCATTTCTACTCCAGCTGTATGACCATATTCTGGATGGCCCGGCGTGAGTGATCCCCATGTACGAAATGATTGAAGATCTTTCATTTCAAGACCATATCCACTGTAAAAAAGTTGAGTGTAAAGAGTCATCGAGGAGTGACCACAAGAGAGAATGAATCTGTCACGACCAATCCACTGTGGATCTGAAGGATCATGAATGAGATGTCGTTGAAAAAGATTGTATGCAACTGGAGCCAATGCCATAGCAGTTCCCGGATGACCATTGCCAGCTTTCTGTACAGCATCCATGGCAAGCGCACGTGCATAGGTAACGGCGCTATCGTCTAGGTCAGTCCAACCGGCCATTTTCGTCTTACTACTCATTGACATTCTCTCTCCTTATGCAGGTTTACGTATAACAGAAAGTCGGACTCGCCACGCTGCAATCCATACAAGAACTGATCCTAAAAGATGAAAACCAACAAGGAGCTCAGGCACTCCCAGATAATATTGGATATAACCGAGTGCACCTTGTGCGATGGTGAGTACGAAGAAGATGAGTAACCAACGTTTTGTTTCGAACTTCAGATCAGGGGAGCGGTAGAAGTAGATTGAAACGAGCACTAACAGCCAGACCGATCCGCTATGAAAACGAGTGATTGTTGATATAGAGAAATCCAAGCGGGGAGAATCAACATCACCGGCGTGAGGCCCCGTACCGGTGACAAGAGTTCCGATTGTGATGGCAACGAAGGTCAAGATAACGTGAAGAAATGAAACTCGAGAGATTCGAACTTGTGTTGAAGAAGTTCTTACATACGGATGATGTCTGCGCGAATGTAGCGACGTGGCAGCACCAATCAGTACAGTTGAAAGCAAGAAGTGAGATGCAACTGAAAGTGGATTGAGGTCGGTTAGGACTGTAATTCCACCGAGAATTCCTTGAGCAAGAATCCCCAAAATCTGAGTAGCTGCGAGAAAGCGCAGGTCTCTTCTGGAAGAACGGAACACAGCGATAAGGGTTGCGACTGCGGCGAAGAAAAGTGCGAAGGTAAGTAACCGATTTCCAAACTCAATCCATGCATGTAGCGCTCCCTCTGCTTGACCTTCGACTGGAAGATAGGAGCCGGGCACACATTCAGGCCATGTTGGGCAACCAAGTCCGGATCCAGTAAGTCGAACAGCTCCGCCGGTGATGACTAAAGCGCTCTGAAGAAAAAGGAGTAAACCGGTCAACCCTGGCAACAATCGCCTGGAAAGTCCTCCCTTAACACTCATGCGCCTTAGCCTATGACCTACATCTGTGTAAGACACTTACGCCTCGACTGGCGGGGCGAAGGGAATTACGTCACAATAGTGTTGTGAAAATCGATGACCTGAGCACCAGAGAAGCAGTAGGTCGCTCGGTCCTGGAAAATGGCCCATCGACTGCGGTTGTTCTAGGGGAAAGATTGGGACTGACACCCGCTGGAATTAGACGTCACCTGGATCTACTAGTCGCAGACGGAGTCCTCGAAGCTCGTGATCCACACGTTGCGCTTTCTCGCGGACGCGGTCGACCTTCAAAGGTTTTTGTCATGACCGATAGTGGCCGTGAACAATTCGAGCATTCATATGATGACTTAGCGGTGGCGGCGTTGAAATTCATGTCCGCGCAATCTGGTGAGCATCTAGTAAAAGCTTTTGCAGATAGTCGCGCAGAAGACATCAAGCGAAAAGCAGAGGTTTCATTAGCTAAGAAAACAAATAAATCCAGCGCTCTTGCATCATTTCTCACCGAGCAGGGGTACGCCGCAAGTATTGAAGTTCACGCTAATGGAGAGCAACTGTGTCAGCATCACTGTCCAATTGCTCACGTTGCGGCAGAGTTTCCACAACTCTGTGAAGCAGAGACAGAAGCCTTTTCTCAAATACTCGGAACGCACGTTCAAAGGCTTGCCACTATCGCTCATGGTGATGGTGTGTGCACGACATACATCCCCAAAAATCCTGCAATAAACAGAGTAAAAACAACCGCTGGAAAGGCGCTCTCATGACAACTGCACATCCCGAACTAGATGGCCTTGGCAACTACGAATATGGTTGGTCAGATAACAATGACGCAAGTGCTAACGCCAAACGTGGATTGAGCGAAGAAGTTGTACGCGACATTAGCTCTAAGAAGAATGAGCCAGAGTGGATGCTTGAATTACGCCTGAAGGGGTTGGGTCTGTTCTACAAGAAGCCAATGCCTTCATGGGGATCTGACCTCAGTGGAATCTTCTTTGACACTATTAAGTATTTCGTTCGTTCAACTGAGAAGCAAGCAACAACGTGGGATGACCTTCCAGATGACATCAAGAATACATATGACCGTCTTGGAATTCCGGAAGCTGAGAAGCAGCGTCTTGTTTCTGGCGTTGCAGCACAGTACGAATCTGAAGTTGTGTACCACTCCATCCGTGAAGACCTTGAGAAGCAGGGAGTTATCTTCCTTGATACAGATAGCGGCTTAAAGCAGCACCCAGAACTTTTCAAAGAGTATTTCGGTAGCGTCATTCCTGTAGGTGACAACAAATTTGCTGCTCTCAATACCTCAGTGTGGTCTGGCGGTTCATTCATCTACGTTCCTAAAGGCGTGCATGTAGATATTCCGTTACAAGCATATTTCCGTATCAATACCGAGAATATGGGACAGTTCGAACGTACCTTGATCATTGCTGATGAGGATTCATACATCCACTATGTAGAGGGCTGTACTGCGCCAATTTATAAGTCTGATTCATTGCACTCTGCTGTTGTTGAAATCATCGTCAAAAAGGGTGCTCGCGTTCGTTACACAACAATCCAAAATTGGTCTAACAATGTGTACAACCTTGTGACAAAGCGTGCCACTTGCGCAGAAGGCGCAACCATGGAATGGGTTGATGGAAACATTGGCTCAAAGGTAACTATGAAGTATCCAGCTGTCATGCTTATGGGCCCTCATGCGAAAGGTGAAACACTTTCACTCGCTTTTGCAGGTCCTGGACAACATCAGGATTCAGGAGCAAAGATGGTTCACGCTGCTCCATACACATCCTCTTCAGTGATATCAAAATCCGTAGCTCGTGGTGGAGGTCGAACTTCTTATCGCGGCTTGGTGCAAGTACAAGAAGGTGCCCACCATTCAGCAAGTACAGTCAAGTGCGATGCGCTTTTGGTCGACACGATTTCTCGTTCTGATACATATCCATATGTGGATATTCGTGAAGATGATGTTTCTATGGGTCACGAAGCAACGGTGTCAAAGATCTCCGATGATCAGCTCTTCTATCTCATGTCACGTGGGCTCAACGAAGACGAAGCAATGGCAATGATTGTGCGTGGATTCATTGAGCCAATTGCTCGTGAACTCCCAATGGAGTATGCACTCGAACTTAACCGCCTCATCGAACTTCAGATGGAAGGCGCAGTCGGTTAATGACAACTCTTCAATCAAATCTTCTCGACAATCACACACCTACGGGGCGTGAGGAAGCGTGGCGTTTTACGCCGCTCAAACGTTTAGGCGGCATGCATGATGGTTCTGCAGTTGCAATAAATCGTCATTCACTTGCTGCCAAGAATTCGCTTCCGAATGGCGCGTCTTTTGAGCAGCGAGAAATATCAGCACTTACCGAATCGGATGATGCAATTGTCAACCGTATTCGAGAGTTCACGAATATTGGAACGGTTCTGACCATTGACGCTAATGCTGAAATCACAGAGCCAATCTTTCTCGGGCGAACATCTGAAGGAACGACCGAAGCCGAATTTTCTCGAGTCTTGATCAATGCTGGGGTTAACTCAAAGGCAGTCGTGATTATTGAGAACACAGGTGATACACATCTAGCCGAAGACCTAGAAATTCATGTCTCCGCGGGCGCCCACTTGACCTTCATTTCACTGCAAGAGTGGGGAGCAAAAACAATTCATGCTGCTCGCCACCATGCGATTGTTGATAGAGATGCAACATTCAAATCAATAGTTGTAACAATTGGGGGAGACGTGGTTCGTTTGCTTCCAACTGTAGATTTTATTGCACCAGGTGCATCATGTGATCTATCGGGTGTGTATTTTGCAACAGCAGGACAGTTCTTCGAACATCGTATGTTTGTGGACCATAAGGTTCCCAATGCTAAGTCCCGAGTTAATTACAAGGGAGCACTTGCTGGAGATAAGGCACACACAGTATGGATTGGTGATGTCTTTATTAGAGCAGCTGCCGAAGGAACAGACACATACGAACTCAATCGTAATTTGCTTCTATCAGATGGTGCACGAGCAGACTCTGTTCCAAACCTAGAAATTGAAACTGGTGAAATTGTTGGAGCTGGACACGCATCTACAACAGGTCGCTTTGATGATGAGCAACTCTTCTACTTGATGTCACGTGGCATCAATGGAGATGACGCACGACGTCTTGTTGTTCGCGGCTTTTTTAACGAGATAGTCTCTGAAATCAATAACGAAGAAATTCAAAATCGCATCATGAGCAGAATTGATGATGAACTCGCAAAGGCCGGTAAATAAATGTCAGATATTTCTTTAGCCACCTTAGCCGATGGAAAGCCAGTTCGACTTGAGAAGAATGGCGAAACAATTTGCGTTGCACGAGTGGGCGCTGAAGTTTTCGCAATTGGCGACGTATGCAGTCACTCTGATGCATCACTTTCTGAAGGTGATGTATCTGAATTCAAGATTGAGTGCTGGCTTCATGGTGCAGAATTTGATTTACGCACCGGAGAAGCGCTTACGCCCCCAGCTGTAGCACCAGTGAAGACGTACCCAGTAACCATCGACGGAGACTCCGTCACGGTAGAGATGTAACGGAGATAGATATGAGCACACTAGAAGTTCGTGGACTGAAAGTATCTGTCGATACAGAACAAGGTTCGGTTGAAATCCTTAAGGGAGTCGATCTGACAATCAAATCAGGCGAAACTCACGCAATCATGGGCCCAAACGGTTCTGGTAAATCAACTCTGGCGTATTCGATTGCTGGACATCCTAAATACACAATCACCGGTGGAACCGTAACTCTCGATGGCGCTGACGTCCTGGATATGACTGTCGATGAACGCGCAAAGGCTGGACTATTCCTTGCGATGCAGTACCCAGTCGAAGTTCCAGGCGTATCTGTTTCAAACTTTCTACGTACCGCAGCTACTGCACTCCGTGGCGAGGCTCCGAAACTTCGCGAATGGGTCGGAGAGGTAAAGGCTGCAATGGAATCCTTGAAAATGGATCCATCTTTTGCGCAGCGAAATGTTAACGAGGGATTCTCAGGGGGAGAAAAGAAGCGTCACGAAATCATGCAACTTGAACTCCTTAAGCCAAAATTTGCAATTTTAGATGAGACAGACTCAGGCCTCGATGTGGATGCGCTCCGAATCGTTTCAGAGGGAGTAGTTCGCGCAAAGGAAGCCAATAATCATGGAATCCTCTTGATTACGCACTACACAAGAATTTTGAAATACATCAAGCCAGATTTTGTGCACGTATTTGCTAATGGACGCATAGTTGAAGAAGGCGGACCAGAACTAGCCGATAAGCTCGAAGCGAATGGTTATGCGGAGTACGTAAGCGCATAACAATGGCATTGAATCCTTACGAAATAGCGAAAGACTTTCCGATCCTCAGTCGGACTATTCGTGATGGAAAGAAATTGATCTATTTGGATTCAGGGGCTACCAGCCAAAAACCAAATGTGGTCATTGATGCTGAGTCGAATTTCTATAGGTTTCATAATGCGGCGGCTCATAGAGGCGCACATCAACTGGCTGAAGAAGCTACAGATGCCCTAGAAGGAGCTCGAGCTATCGTTGCAACGTTTCTCAATGCAGAAATTGAAGAGATTGTCTTTACAAAAAGTGCAACTGAATCTCTCAACCTTCTTTCCTATGCAATGGGTAACGCCGAAAGCGGAAATAGGTTTCATCTCACAGCGGGCGATTCGATTGTTGTCTCTGAAATGGAGCACCACGCAAATCTGATCCCATGGCAGCAATTAGCGGCTCGAACTGGAGCAACACTCAAGTGGTTTGAAGTAACTCCAGAGGGTCGATTAGATCTTTCATCCATTGACTCAGTTATTGACTCAAGCACCAAGGTTGTTGCCATTACTCACCAATCTAATGTTCTTGGCACAATTAATCCCTTAGAGGAGATTGTTAAGCGTGCGCACAATGTAGGTGCAGTCGTAGTTTTAGATGCATGCCAATCAGTTCCTCATATGAAAGTTGATGTTAAGTCATTAGGCGCAGATTTCATTACTTTCTCGGGACATAAAACTGTTGGCCCAACTGGGATTGGAATTTTGTGGGGACGTGCTGTGCTTCTCAGTGAGTTGCCTCCTTTTCTCACCGGCGGATCCATGATTGAGAACGTCACCATGACATCAGCGACATGGGCTCCTGCACCACGAAAATTTGAAGCTGGAGTTCCCAATATGGCGCAAGCTGTTGGATTGGGTGCTGCGCTCACGTACTTGAGCAACATTGGAATGGAAAGTATCCATGCTCACGAGGTCTCACTTGCAAAGTTACTTCTTGACGAACTAGCGCACATTGATGATGTCAAAGTTGTGGGTCCATTGGATATGGAACTACGTGGGGGCACAGTTTCATTTACTGTCGGTGAAATACATCCTCATGACCTTGGTCAGTATTTAGATAGTCAAGGTATAGCTGTGCGTACAGGACATCATTGCGCATGGCCACTGACAAGAAAACTTGGAGTCCCTGCAACGACGCGAGCTTCACTCTATCTGTACAACACACAGGATGACATCCAAGCTCTAGTTACTGGTATCCGCGACGCACAGAAATATTTTGCATAAAGATGCAATTAGATAATCTCTACCAAGAAGTGATACTTGATCACTATAAAAATCCTCAGAATAAGAAATTAGCGACCTCTTATGATGCACAGGTTCATCACATCAATCCAAGTTGTGGCGATGAGATAACGCTCAATGTCACACTTGATGGTGAAATGATCCTTGCCATCTCATGGGATGGAGTTGGATGCTCTATTTCTCAAGCTAGCGTCTCAATCCTCACTGACCTGCTTATTGGCAAGAGCCTCTCACAGGCACAGGTCATATCTGATTCGTTTATGCACTTGATGCAGAGCAAGGGGACGCAGACAGGGGATGAGGATGTACTCGAGGATGCAGTGGCCCTAGCGGGTGTTTCGCAATATCCGGCGAGAATCAAGTGCGCTCTTCTTGGGTGGATGGCGTTTAAGGATGCAAGTGTTCAAGCTATGGCAAAGAATTCATAAATAGAAAGTAGGATGAGCTCATGGTTGCAAAGCTTGAAGATATCAATGAGGCAATGAAAGATGTTGTCGATCCAGAACTCGGAATTAATGTCGTTGATCTTGGACTGATTTACGACATGATGGTCGATGATAACAATATTGCCGTTCTGAACATGACTCTCACCTCTGCGGCTTGTCCATTGCAAGATGTAATTGAAGATCAAACACGTCAGGCGCTAGCTCCATTTACAGATGATGTAAAAATTAACTGGGTATGGATGCCACCTTGGGGGCCAGATAAAATCAGCGACGATGGCAGAGAGCAACTTCGCGCACTCGGCTTTACTGTTTAAGTATCTAGATAGTTCATGTCTCAACACGCTGTGTGGATGACCTTTCGGTCAATGACTGCGGATCCATCGGTTAAGTCCCAGAAACTAAAGCCTGGTACCGTAAAGAGGATTTTTACATATGGGAAACCATATAAGTCTCACATCATCATCTTTCTCTTCACTGTAGTCATCGAGGCTCTCCTTGTCGTATCTACTCCGCTTTTGCTACGTGAGTTGATTGATAAGGGTGTTATTCCTAAAAACTCTGAGTTAGTGACAAAGCTGGCCCTGCTTGTTGGTGCACTCGCGATTGTCGATGCAGCGTTTAACATTTTCGGCAGATGGTTCTCGGCCCGCATCGGTGAAGGTTTAATCTACGATTTACGGTCCCAAGTATTTGCGCATATTCAGAGACAATCAATTGCCTTCTTTACTCGGACTCAAACTGGAGCACTAATATCCAGAATCAATTCAGATGTAATGGGCGCACAGCAGGCCTTCACAGGAACTCTTTCAGGTGTCGTGAGTAACGTAGTTTCTTTGGTTCTTGTAGTTACAACCATGCTCATCCTTTCGTGGCAGATCACCATTGTGTCCCTGCTGCTTTTGCCAGCGTTCTTACTCCCAACTAAATGGGTTGGAAAAAGGATTCAGGCACTTACTCGCGATTCATTCAATCTCAACGCAACTATGTCTAGCACGATGACCGAGCGCTTTAATGTCTCGGGTGCACTTCTGGTGTCACTATATGGAAAGCCAAAGAAAGAAGAGAGCTTCTTTAGAATTCGGGCTCGCAAAGTGGCTGATATCGGAATACAGACAGCCATGCTCAATCGCATTTTCTTCGTCGGCATCACCAGCGTCGCTGCAGTGGCTACTGCTTTTGCTTACGGAATTGGCGGGCAACTGGCTATAGACCAGACAATTACCGTTGGAACACTTCTTGCAATTACTGCATTACTTATTCGTCTTTACGGCCCTCTTACCGCTCTTTCTAATGTTCGAATCGATGTTATGACAGCACTTGTGTCATTCGAGCGAGTCTTTGAAGTTCTAGATCTTCATCCCATGATTACTGATTCAGTCAATGCAACCGAGTTGAGCAAGACCAACCTAAGTATTGAATTTCGCGATGTTCGCTTCACCTATCCCAAAGCTGAGGAGATCTCCTTAGCTTCACTTGAGTCCATATCTAAACCTGAAACTGTCGAAAGCGGGGAAGTTCTTAAAGGAATTTCATTCGTGGCAGCGGCTGGAACTCTCACCGCAATTGTTGGTCCATCGGGTGCAGGCAAGACAACTATCAGTGCTCTTTTGCCACGTTTGTACGATGTTACTGCTGGAGCAATCTCGATTAACGAAGAGGATATTCGAAACTTCACTGTGCAATCACTCCGTGATTCAATCGGTGTTGTTATGCAGGATGCTCATCTTTTTCACGAGACTATTGCCGAGAACTTAAGATATGCAAAAGAAGATGCGACTGAAGAAGAGATGATTCAAGCGTGTAAGTCGGCTCAGATATGGGAACTCATATCTTCACTACCCAACGGTTTTGACACGATGGTGGGCGAACGTGGTCACAGACTTTCTGGGGGAGAGAAGCAACGTTTGGCAATCGCACGCCTGCTTCTAAAATCTCCAGCGATTGTGATCCTTGATGAAGCAACTGCGCATTTGGATTCAGAAAATGAATCTTTAGTTCATCAAGCACTCCAACACGCGCTTAAGGGCAGAACCTCAATTGTGATTGCGCATCGGTTAAGTACTGTTATGGATGCAGATCAAATTTTGGTTCTAGATAAAGGTGTTATTGCTGAACAAGGAACCCATGAAGAGTTAATTGCACAAGGAGGTCTGTACTCAGAGCTCTTTGCTAGACAAGACATCACGACGAATGAGAAATCTTCCGTAGACAACTAGCCCGCCAAAGAAGACCCATTGCAATGCATAAGCCATATGCGGCCCATCAGAAAGCTCAGGGAGAGCGGCAGGGACAACTGGGGTAAGAGCCGATTCTGAACCGGAGAGTAAATCCAAATAGAAATCTTCCGTCGAATTCGCACCTTGCGCATTGGCTTTTGAGATTAATCCAGTAGAAGAATTAGTTGGAATAGCAAAGAATGAACCTCTTGGAAGTGAAGAATCAAGGCGTAAACGACCAGTGATTTTTACTTGTCCTGTTGGAATAGATGGCAATTCTGGCCTAGTGAGCGCATTCTTACCTGCCTTAACCCATCCGCAATCAACCCAAAAAGATTCACCTTTTGTTGTTGTAAACAATGTAAGCAGTTCAAATCCATAGACACCTTCGAAATATCTGTTTCGCAGAAGGATTTGATTCTTTGTATCAAAGACCCCTTCAGTGATGATTGTCTGCCATTCGTGCGAAGCTGGATTCAGGCGAACGCTCTCAAGTGGCTTAACAGGCATTGCCACGTGACTCTCGATACGTGAGTTTCTCTCTTGGCGGTCAAGGCCTCGATTAAATTGCCACTGAGAGGCCCATAAACAGCCGACTAGAAGTATCAGTGCTACCAAAGTTTTAAGAAAAAAATATGGCTCAGAACGTGCAGACTTACTCAATTCCTCGCGGCCTCTTTTTCAGGATTGCAGACCCTGGAATCACTGTCTCGCGTCCAGCATTTGCAACGACGACGGCAATGTAAGGAAGCACGACCGCTCCAAGTAATGCAAACCAACGATATGGACTGGGCAGTAACACAGTCAGAATAAAACAGGCAGTACGAATCATCATCGAGTAGAAATAACGGCGCTGACGAGCACTCTGATCTTTCGATAAACCCTGCGGGGCGCTCGTAATGTCGAAAGCAGCCTCTTCTTTAGCCATAGAGCAACAGTAGGGTAGTTTTCTCTCATGAGCGAGCCGACATCAATCGCACTGGTCACCGGTGGAAATCGCGGAATTGGTTTAGCGATAGCACGGGCTCTGAAAGCTGATGGTCATCGTGTAGTCATCACCTATCGAACAGGTACTCCACCTGAGGGGTTCGATGCGGTACAGATGGATGTAACCGTGACGGCTAGCGTTGAGACTGCCTTTGAAAAGATTGAGAAAGAGATAGGTATTCCTGAAATCATCGTCGCAAATGCTGGAATGACTAAAGACACCCTGGTGATGAGAATGAGTGATGAAGACTTTGAAAGTGTCATCAACGCTAATCTCACTGGGGCGTTTCGAGTAAGTAAGAGAGCAACTAAGGGGCTACTTAAACTCAAGCGAGGACGATTGATATTTATCGGTTCGGTAGTTGGTGGAGTAGGAGCAGCGGGCCAAGTTAATTACTCTGCATCAAAATCGGGCCTAGTTGGCATGGCTCGATCTTTTGCCCGTGAGCTAGGCAGCAGAGGCATAACAGCTAATGTGATTGCACCAGGCTTTGTGGAAACCGATATGACTGCAACGCTCGATGAGAAACGTCGAGGCGATATTGCAGCACAAGTTCCGCTCGGTAGGTTCTGTTCAGCGGAAGAAATTGCAGACGTTGTGTCATTTATTGCATCACCTCGAGCAAGTTATATAACCGGGGCCATCATTCCAGTCGATGGCGGACTAGGGATGGGACACTGAACATGGGAATTCTTGACGGCAAGAATGTTTTAGTAACGGGTGTTCTTACAGATGGATCTATTGCTTTTCATATTGCACGCCTTGCTCAAGAAGAGGGTGCGAATGTAATTCTCACTGGTTTTGGCCGTGGATTAAGTCTGACTACTCGCATCGCAGGCCGTCTGCCGAAATCAGCACCAATCATCGAGTTAGATGTTACGAATCAAGAACACCTAGATGGTCTTGCCGCAGAACTCAAGAAGCACGTCAAACACATCGATGGGGTTGTACATTCAATTGGATTCGCACCCGAAGCAGCGCTCGGGGGAAATTTCCTGAATACCCAGTGGGAAGATGTAGCAACTGCGGTTCAGGTCTCTGCGTATTCATTGAAATCCCTGACTATGGCGTGCCACCCACTCTTTAAGAATGGCGCATCGGTTGTTGGATTAGATTTCGATGCTCAAGTGGCGTGGCCAAAGTATGACTGGATGGGCGTTGCAAAGGCGGCTCTCGAATCAACATCACGCTACTTAGCGCGTGATTTAGGAAAAGATAATGTACGAATCAATTTGATTGCAGCTGGGCCAATTAGAACTATGGCGGCTAAATCAATTCCAGGCTTTAGTGATTTTGAAGAGGTATGGAACAGTCGCAGTCCATTGTTCTGGGATGTTGCAGATCCAGTCCCAGCCGCGCAAGGCGCTGTTGCTCTTCTCAGCGATTGGTTCCCAAAGACCACTGGTGAAATCATTCACGTCGATGGTGGCCTGCACGCGATGGGCTAAAGCCTCACGCTCAGATTTTTCTTAATCAGCCCCTTCGGGTACCCTTACGGCAGACCAGTAGCCCCGGCTGCTGCAAGAGGAGCTCACCGCTCCCACCTCTACTGCTTCGGCGGATTGGTTTGTCGAAGAACTTCTAGTTTTCTAGAAGCCCTTCCTATGCGGTGCGCGATTTTTGCGGCAACTTGGATACTCAAGTGGAACCGAACTTAGGAGCTGAAATCACAACAGAACCGCGCATTAATGACCGTATCCGTACACCTCAAATTCGTCTCATCAATTACACCGGTGAACAAGTGGGAGTTGTAGATATAGAAGCAGCGTTAGCAATGGCAGATGAAATTGGATTAGATCTCGTAGAGATCGCACCCGAGGCAGTTCCGCCAGTATGCAAGATCATGGACTTTGGTAAGTACAAGTACGAGATTGCGCAGAAAGCTCGCGAGGCCCGTCAGAACCAGACCCACATTGT
>WLPI01000010.1 GCA_009698845.1 Actinomycetota bacterium | reverse complement strand
GTCCCAAGCACAGATAAGTAGTACACAAAAAGTTCGCGGCCAATTAGGAGTGAATTGAATCGCGATCGACCAGAGAGTAGAAGAAATGTCTTTAGCGTTATATCGAAAGTATCGCCCGTCTGTATTTGCAGACGTTATTGGCCAAGAACATGTCACTGTTCCGCTTTCTAATGCGCTTGAATCTGGCAAAACACATCACGCATATTTGTTTAGTGGCCCACGCGGTTGCGGAAAAACTTCTAGCGCTCGCATTATGGCGCGCTCACTTAACTGCGAAAAAGGCCCAACACCAACTCCTTGTGGTGTGTGCCAATCATGTAAAGATTTAGTTGCAAATGGTCCAGGGTCAATCGATGTTATTGAACTCGATGCTGCGACTCATGGATTAGTAGATGATGCTCGCGAACTTCGCGATAAAGCATTCTTTGCTCCAGTACAAAGCGAGTACAAGATTTACATCATCGATGAAGCGCACCAGCTTGGGCCGGGTGCAGCTAACGCGCTTCTCAAAGTTGTTGAAGAGCCACCTCCCCACGTAATTTTTATCTTTGCTACAACTGAACCAGAGAAGTTAATTTCAACTATTCGTTCACGTACTCATCACTACCCATTCCGTTTAGTGCCACCAGGAATTCTTACAACCCACCTTGAAGGTATTTGCGAATCCGAAGGCGTGAAAGTTGCTAAAGGCGTTCTACCACTTGTTGTTCGCGCATCTGGGGGCTCGGTTCGTGATGCTCTTTCCGTTCTAGGTCAGCTTCTTGCAGGTGCTGGAAAAGATGGCGTGAGCTATGAAATCGCAATTCAATTACTTGGATTTACAGACGGTGCATTACTTGATGACGCAATGGATGCAATTGCTGCGCGTGATGGTGCCACCGTGTTTAAGACCGTTGATCGCGTCATTGAATCTGGACATGATCCACGTCGCTTCACGCAAGATTTGTTGGAACGTCTGCGCGATTTAATGATTGTCGATGCGCTTGAAGCAACTAATGCAAATAGCATTTTGCGTGAGCTTCCAGATGATCAACTCGAACGCATGCGCATACAAGCACAGAACATCGGGCAAGCATCGCTTTCACGTGCAGCAGATATTGCAGCCGAAGGTCTTACGCAAATGCGCGGAGCAACTGCGCCTCGATTAATTCTTGAACTCATCTGCGGGCGAATTCTTTTGCCTATGGGCGATACGAGTGAAGCAGGCTTACTTGCTCGCATTGAGCGTTTGGAGCGAGTTGAATCCATAGCGCCGACTGCTCGAATCGTTGAGCCGTCGAGTAACTCGCTTCGCTCACATACTCTCCTCGCTCAAGATTCTTCACAGCCTGCAGCAGGTACATCAGATAAAGCGAAAGATGCAGATCCGGCTGATTATGTAAGTGCTGCAACTGCTGAAGCGAAGAAAGAAGCGCCAGTTAAGGTTGCAAAGCAAGCTGCTGAAGCTCCAGCGAAGCCGAAGGTTGATTCCATGGATGTTGCTGGGTTAAGAAGGTTGTGGCCAGATGTTATTGAGAATGTGAAGAAGCGCCGTCGCTTAACGTGGTCGCTGCTTTCAGCAAGTGCGCAGATTCTGGGCGTGGATGATAAAAACATTACGATTGGAATCGTCAATCCCGGTGCACGTGATTCATTTGTGCGCAGCGAATCAGATGAAATTCTGCGCCAGGCATTTATCGAGGTAGTTGGCTTAGATCGCAAAATTGAAGTAACAGTTGACCCAAGTATTGATACAACCTCAACTCCTGAAGCTCGAGCTGTGCGAACATCAGAGGCGCCATCAGATAAGACGCAGTTATCTGGTGCTGCGCTGCTTGCCGCCGAACTTGGTGCAACGGTCATTAGTGAAACGAACCACGAATAATGAGTACAGGAATGTATGAAGGCGCGATTCAAGATCTCATTGATGCACTTGGTCGCCTGCCTGGTATCGGTCCAAAGAGTGCGCAGCGCATTGCTTTTCATATTCTGCAGTCAGATTCAGAGATTGCTGCCAACCTTGTAGAAGCTGTCCGCACAGTAAAAGAACGAGTGAAGTTCTGTACGCAATGTGGCAATGTTTCTGAAGAAACAGAGTGCAGGATTTGTAGAGACCCACGTCGTGATGGAACAAAGATCTGTGTTGTCGAAGAGAGCAAAGATGTTATTGCTATCGAGCGCACTCGAGAATTCCGCGGCAAGTATCACGTGCTTGGTGGAGCGATAAGTCCTATCGATGGAATCGGCCCGGATCAGCTTCGCATTCGCGAGTTAATGCAGCGCCTTTCAGATTCGACCATCACTGAAATCATTCTTGCCACCGACCCAAATCTTGAGGGAGAGGCCACCGCTACGTATTTGGCACGCTTAATTAAGCCGATGGGCATTAACGTTTCTCGTCTTGCATCAGGGCTTCCAGTAGGCGGGGATCTTGAATACGCCGATGAAGTTACGCTCGGGCGTGCATTCGAAGGTCGCACGACCCTTTAGTCTCAATATATGGGCGAGAGTCCGTCTCATTAATTGAGATTTCCAGATAATTGGCTAGCGCCATCTTTTCATCTGCTTCACACTTAAGCCATGGGTTTGATCGTTCAGAAGTTTGGTGGCTCCTCAGTTGCTGATGCCGAGGGCATGAAACGCGTTGCCGCTCGCATTGTGGCAACGAAAAAGGCTGGCCATCAGGTGGTCGTAGTTGTTAGCGCAATGGGCGATACCACCGATGAACTCATTGAATTAGCCAATGCCGTCACGCCAATTCCTCAGGGGCGCGAGCTCGATATGTTGCTTACAGCAGGCGAGCGAATTTCCATGGCGGTTCTTGCGATGGCAATTCATAATCTTGGATTTGAAGCGCTCTCATTTACTGGATCGCAAGCAGGAGTGATTACAGATTCTGTTCACGGCAAGGCACGCATCATTGACGTAACACCTGGTCGAATTCGCGAAGCAATTGATGGTGGCGCTATTGCAATCGTTGCAGGGTTCCAGGGAATTTCACAAGATACAAAAGACATTACAACTCTTGGTCGCGGTGGATCAGATACAACTGCAGTGGCGCTCGCTGCTGCACTGGATGCAGATGTCTGCGAAATTTACACAGATGTTGACGGAGTATTTTCTGCAGACCCACGCGTTGTTCCTGCGGCGCGCAAGTTAAAGACTGTTACATACGAAGAGATGCTTGAACTCGCAGCAGTAGGCGCGAAAGTTCTTCACTTGCGTTGCGTTGAATACGCGCGTCGATTCAATTTACCAATTCACGTACGTTCATCATTTTCACCAAACGAAGGAACATGGGTGGTTGAAAACCATCCAGAAGGAGGCACCATGGAGCAAGCAATCATCTCTGGCGTGGCACACGACAAGTCAGAAGCCAAAGTAACAATCGTTGGTGTCCCTGACCGCACGGGTATTGCTGCGCGCATCTTCCAGGCAATCGCCGATAACGACATTAACGTTGACATGATTGTGCAGAACGTTTCTGCGGCAGCTACAGGTCTTACAGATATTTCATTTACTGTTCCAAAAGCAGAAGGCCAGATTGCTACTTCTGTACTGCAGCGCATTCAAGGAGAAGTTGGATTCGCATCAATAATTTATGACGACACAATCGGGAAATTGTCATTAGTTGGCGCAGGAATGCGTTCACATCCTGGCGTTACAGCTACTTTCTTTGCGGCAATGGCTGATTCCGGCGTAAATATTGAAATGATTTCTACCTCTGAAATTCGCATCTCTGTAATCGTTCGCGAGGCAGATCTAGAACGCGCAGCAAAGGCTGCTCACACTGCATTTCAGTTAGATGCAGATCAACTAGAAGCAGTCGTTTACGGAGGAACAGGACGATGACAGTGAAGAAAGCCAAGAAACTGCCTTCACTTGCAGTCGTAGGCGCAACTGGCGCAGTCGGCACAGTCATGCTCGACATCTTGAGCAAGCGCAAGAATGTCTACGGAGAAATTCGTCTTATTGCCTCTGCTCGTAGCGCGGGCAAGAAATTAATGTGCCGCGGTGAAGAAATTACCGTCGTAGCACTTTCACCTGAAGCATTCGATGGAATTGATATTGCCATGTTCGATGTGCCTGATGAAATTTCAGCAGAGTGGGCTCCAATTGCCGCAAAGCGTGGAGCAGTAGTTGTTGATAACTCTGGTGCATTTCGCATGGATAAAAAAGTTCCATTGGTAGTTCCAGAAGTAAATCCAAAAGATATTAAGAAGCGTCCAAAGGGAATCATCTCTAATCCAAACTGCACAACTCTTTCCATGATTGTTGCAATGGGTGCTCTCGATAAGAAATTTGGCTTGAAAGAACTTGTTGTCTCTTCTTACCAAGCTGCATCGGGTGCCGGACAACCTGGAATCGATGCACTGCACGACCAGATTTCTAAAGTAGCAGGCAAGAACTTAGGATCAGTTGCAAAAGATATTCGTGGAGTGATTACAGATTTGGGTCCATTCCCAGCACCGCTTGCTATGAACGTTGTCCCTTGGGCGGGTTCATTAAAGGAAGCTGGCTATTCATCTGAGGAACTTAAAGTTCGTAATGAGTCTCGCAAGATTCTTGGGATGCCAAAACTTAAAGTCTCTGCAACATGTGTACGCGTTCCAGTAATCACTACACACTCATTAACAGTTCATGCAGTCTTTTCAAAGGTTGTTACACGCAAAGCTGCACAGTCTGCGCTCAAGAAAGCAGAAGGAGTTCTGCTCTATGACAATCCAGAGAAGAAGGAATTTCCAACTCCTGCTGATGTCGTAGGAACTGATCCGACTTGGGTTGGGCGCGTTCGCCAGTCTTTAGATAATCCAAAGGCAATCGATTTGTTTGTATGCGGAGATAACCTGCGCAAAGGTGCTGCGTTAAATACTGCACAAATCGCAGAACTCGTTGCTGCTGAATTCACCAAGAAATAAAGAATTCAAGTAATCGCATCTAGACTGCGACCATGACAATCGTTGTCGCTGGTGGAACCGGCCTTGCGGGCTCTGCAATCGTACGAGCCTACGAAAAAACTGGCGCCGAGGTAATTGCAGTCAATCGTAAAGTCGTAGATTTACTCGATCGTGATGCCACAACAAAATTCTTGAAATCAACAAAACCATCATTGGTCATAGATGCTGCTGCAAAAGTTGGCGGCATTGGGGCAAACAATGCATTCCCTGTTGAATTCCTCGCGGACAATCTACGTATCCAAAGTAACCTCATGGAAGCAGCCCATGCTGCTGATGTCGAGAAGTTTATTTTTCTAGGTTCTAGTTGTATCTATCCCCGAGATTGTGCTCAACCAATTAAGGAAGAGTATTTACTTACTGGCCCACTTGAAGAAACAAACTCGGCGTATGCAATTGCAAAAATTGCAGGAATTGAACTCATTAAGTCTTTCCGAAAAGAATATGGCCGCAAGTGGATTTCATTGATGCCAACTAACCTTTATGGACCACACGATAATTTTGAATTACAAGGCTCTCATGTATTGCCTGCATTTATTCGTCGATTTGTAGAGGCATCCCAAAAAAACATTGCCACTGAGACTTTGTGGGGGACAGGATCTCCTAAGCGTGAGTTCTTACATGTGGATGACTTGGCTGCTGCTGTGGTTCATCTTGGAGAAAAATACGATTCGCCTCTTCATTTAAATATTGGTTCAGGTGAAGACCTCACAATTAAAGAGCTTGCCGTGTTAGTAGCCGAACTTTCTGGATTCAAGGGCAAAATTGCATGGGATTCATCAAAACCTGATGGGACTCCACGCAAGGTGCTTGATGTTTCAAAGGCTAAATCGCTAGGTTGGGCACCGAAGATTTCTTTACGCGATGGAATCGCATCAACTATCGCTTGGTATATAGATGCAGCTGCAAAGGGAGTAGCCAGACGATGAGTAGAAAAGTTGCACTGATAACAGGTGTTACCGGTCAAGACGGTTCATACCTTGCAGAATTTCTTCTTGCTAAAGGCTACGAAGTACATGGACTCATCCGCCGATCTTCAACATTTAATACTTCACGTATCGACCATATTTATCAGGACCCGCACGAGAAGAATCCAAAGTTGTTTCTTCATTATGGCGATCTCATTGATGGTGTTGGCCTTACCAACTTAATTCGCGAAATCAAACCAACAGAGGTGTACAACTTAGGTGCACAATCACACGTACAGGTTTCTTTCACTATGCCGCAGTACACAGGCCAAGTAGATGCAGTAGGAGCAGTTGGTCTCCTTGAAGCTATTCGCTCTGCAGATTTAGATATTCGTTTCTATCAAGCATCGACTTCAGAACTCTTTGGGTCTACACCACCACCACAAAATGAGAATTCAGTATTCCGCCCACAGTCTCCCTATGCTGCAGCAAAGTTGATGGCGTACTGGTGCACTGTTAATTACCGAGATGGTTATGGGCTACATGCAACAAACGGAATTCTTTTCAATCACGAATCTCCACGCCGTGGTGAAACATTCGTCACTCGTAAAATTACCCGCGCAGTTGCGGCTATTAAAGCTGGCAAGCAAGAGAAGGTATTCCTCGGAAATCTCACCGCAGTACGCGATTGGGGTTATGCCAAGGAATATGTCGAATCCATGTGGCTCATGCTTCAAGAAGATAAGCCTTCAGATTACGTTGTTGCTACAGGTGTTGGCGCAACGGTAAAAGATTTTGCTGAAGCTGCGTTTTCACGTGCAGGACTTAATTGGCAAGACCATGTTGAGACGGATAAGAAATACATTCGCCCAACAGAAGTTGATGCCCTCATCGGCGATCCATCTAAGGCAGAGAAAGCACTTAATTGGAAAGCGAAGACACATTGGAAAGAGCTTGCGGAACTAATGGTTGATGCTGATATTGAGGCACTGAGCTAAAATGAAAAAACCAATAAGAATATGTGTAGTTCTTATTGGATTGGTTAGTGCTTTTCTTACCCCACTCTCAGCAGCTGAACTACCGGATGAACAGTTTGACCTTTTCGGATCATGGGAGCGCCAGCACCCGGGAGGAGCAAACGACAAGACATTTGGCGTTTGGTTCAATGATTTTGGGTATCAGGCAGTTGCTCAGACTTCTTATCTAGTTTCAGAAAACAGCAAAGGGCAGCTGTTATGCAAGTCTTTAGAAGAGTGCAAAGGTGAAAAAGACTTCTCCTACATAGCATTCCTCCCCTTTTGCGAAGATGGTTACACAACAAATTGCATTGCCAACGTATTTGCAACCGATTCGAAAAATAAGAGAATTTCACCCACGAAAAGAACCTATTTCCCTGAAATTGAAAGAAATCAATTCAAAGGTAATCCCAAGTTTCAACTCCCTTCAGGTTCCACCGCGAGCGTTTTAGAATTTCCAGGTTTGCAAAATTCTGCTGGGAAAAACACTTACTCGGTAGGGGTCTATGTAATACAGCGGTTTTCAATAACTAATTGGGATACTGGTGAATTCACGTCAAAGGACCCAAGTATTTTGGCGAATATCGCAGCTGTTGAATTAGAGAGCGGGAATTACAAAGCTCGCGTAACAAAGCAGATAATTGACTCTTATGGAAGGTTATCTCTAGATTACATGGCACTTGGTTCGAATATCGAATGTGTAGTGATTGAAAATGGTATTTGTGGAAAACCAGTTGGTTTTGCGGAAAACACATCGTTTGCGTTGCAACTTAAATTGAATGCCAAAACTCATGGCTGGATGCATGGAAGATTGACGAATGGCAAAATAACAGTGCTGAAGGAGACATCTTCTGGAATCGAAGTTGAAATATCAGGCTCACCAAGTCGTGTCCCATCTGTAGTAGCTGAAACAACCATTGAAAATATCACCGATTCAATCTGGGGAACAGTAATGGGTGGAACAGTCCCAAAGAATTATGGATCTAAAGAGTGGCCGCCAACTCTTGGAATTGTTGCTTCAAATCGCGGAACTTACATGATGAGTTCTTTCAAAGCGATGCAACCTTTCATGACGGATAAAGCTGTGGCAATGCCTTCCTTCTGGTCAGTAAGAAGTGTTGAAAGAGGACAAGTGGTAGTTGCTGCTGGGCAAAAAGCACTTGATTGTCTTTACAAAAACGGTGGCGATAAGGGAAAGATATTAGGTTTCGTAAATACAAATTCCACAGCTTATGTATCTGGGCCGCCAACATTTAATGAAAAAACGCAATCACTTGATTATTCAGTAGCTGCACCTCACTTTGCGAAGGATGGCTCTGTTTTTAAAGGTAATTACTCAATTCAATTAGAAGCAAATACAGCGCGCTGCATGTTTGGTCTACAAGGAACGAACTTAAAAGCCACACTGAGTATTACTAATGACCGAGGCGAGAGTTCGATAATCACATCAATCGCCCGCGAAGATAGCGGTTGGTTTAACTTTATTGCTTCTGGATTCTCATTCTCCATACCAACCATTAGTTTGAAATTAGAAGAAGCCCCTAAAGAGCCCTCTCAAGAGGGGAAAACGCCAGAAGCTAAGACTGCTTCACAGTCAATAAAGAAAATGGTTTGTGTGAAAGGGAAGTCTAAGAAAACCGTGACTGGCATTAATCCAAAATGCCCAAGCGGATTTAAAAAGCTGAAGTAAGAGTTACTAGCGAAACTTCTGGTGGGCTTGCGACTCTAATTCTAGAAAATGGTCCTGTTCCCATTCCGGCAGAGACATGAAGAAACGGTTCATCACTGAGCACCGTAAGTCCACGCGCACGCCAATTCGGGAGATCACAATTAGTTGTAAGTGCTTTTGATCCACCTGGCCATGGAAGACGAACTTGCCCACCATGTGTGTGGCCTGCAAATATTGCATCGAGATTATCTTTCTTCATTCCCTCAAGAATGCGCAGATACGGAGCATGAGTTACTCCGATTGCAATGTGACACTTTCCCGCTTCACCGGCCACAAGTGAGTAATCATCAAATTCCAAATGTGCATCGTCGGTTCCGCGAGCTTCAATCACAGTTTTCTTTATTGTTATTGTGGTTCGTGATGTATTTACATTTTTCCAGCCACGTGCTTGCAATCCTGAATCTAGTTCTTGCCAAGGCAATTCCGGACCATGCACACGTTTCCCGTGATTTGGCAGAAGATACTTAAGCGGATTCTTTGGAACAGGTTCGTAGTAATCATTAGAGCCAAATACAAATAAGCCGGGCAAATCCAGAAGTGCATCTAGTGCATTAAGCACCACTGGTACCGCGCTCTTATGGGCTAAGAAATCACCGGTGCTAATCACTAAGTCTGGCTTGAGAGAGATAAATGACTTGATATCTGCAATCTCTTTCTTTCGCGCAGGCGTTAGATGCAGATCTGAAAAATGAAGAACGCGGATGTCATCATGGCCCGCGGGCAAGATGGGCATTTCGGCCTCACGAAGTACATATGCCATAGGCATGAGAAGATACAGCCATGGGACTAAAAGAGACACTTAAGAGCGACCTCACAGAGGCAATTCGCAGCAGCAACAAGGTTGTATCAGGAACCATTCGCATGGTTTTGACTGCGATTACCAATGAAGAAGTCTCTGGCAAAGAGGCTCGAGTACTCACTGAAGACGAAATCATCACCGTGCTTTCTCGTGAAGCAAAGAAGCGCAGAGAAGCAGCAGATGAATTTGCTAAAGCAGGTCGTGCAGATAAAGCTGCAGAGGAAAAAGCTGAAGGTGAAGTTATTGCGAAGTACCTACCTGCTCAGCTTTCAGAAGATGATATTAAGAAGTTAATTGCCGCAGCAGTTGCATCAACAGGTGCTGCTGGGCCTGGGGACATGGGCAAAGTTATGGGCGCAATCAAACCGCAAATCGCAGGGAAAGCAGATGGAGCGCTCGTTTCATCTCTCGTTAAAGCAGCACTAGCCGGAGGAAATTAAGATGAAGTTTGAATACGCAACTGTGCCACTTCTTTCACATGCAACAAAACAAATTCTTGATACCTGGGGTTCAGATGGCTGGGAACTTGTCACAGTGATTCCTGCACCAGGTGGAGAACAACTAGTTGCCTACATGAAGCGTGAGATCAAATAAATGTCAGTAGATGTTCGCGCAAAGTTGGCTGAAAAAGGTTTAGTACTTCCGATTTCGTCTAAGCCTCTTGCGGCATATGTTCCTGCAGTGCGCACTGGAAATATTGTTTTTACTGCTGGCCAACTTCCAATGGTCGACGGAAAGATTGCACGTGAAGGCAAAGTTGGATCAGATATCACGATCGAAGAAGCGAAAGCTCTTGCAGAGATTTGCGCTTTAAATGCGCTCTCTGCGGTAGAACTAGTTGCTCCAGTTGATTCGATTGTAAAGGTTGTTCGAATCGTTTGTTATGTAAATGGAGCCCCTGGATTTACTTCTCAACCAGCGGTTGCAAATGGAGCATCAGAATTGTTTATGCACATTTGGGGAGATGCTGGGATTGCTGCACGAAGTGCTCTTGGTGTTGCAGAGCTTCCACTTAACTCACCCGTTGAGGTTGAATTAACTGTAGAAGTTAAATAGTTCGTAAAAAAACTATTTGCCGCGCTTTTCTAGACGCTCTACATCGGTGATAAGAACCGCGCGACCATCAAGCTTTAACCAGCCGCGGCCAGCGAAATCGGCAAGTGCTTTATTCACTGTTTCGCGAGATGCGCCAACAAGTTGAGCAAGTTCTTCTTGCGTTAGGTCGTGGTGTACAAAAAGTCCTTCTTCAGTCTTCTTACCAAAACGTTGGCCAAGGTCAATAAGAGCCTTTGCAACGCGACCTGGAACATCAGAGAAAACTAAATCGCCGACTGCCTCATTTGTGCGGCGTAAACGCTGCGCCAATCGAGCAAGTAGGTGCAGAGAAACTTCAGGATTTCCTTTAAGCCAAGGAATTAACTTTTCATGACTAAGGGAGAACAACTTTGCATCGGTAACTGCTGTTGCAGTTGAAGTGCGTGGGCCTGGATCAAAGAGTGAAAGCTCTCCGAACATTTCGCCAGGTCCGAGAATTGATAAAAGATTCTCGCGGCCATCCCCGCTTGAGGTACCAAGCTTGAGTTTTCCATCAAGGATTACGTAGACGTGTTCGCCTTCGTCGCCTTCTTTAAAGAGGATTCCGCCCTTGCTAATTTTGACTGAGTCCATAGAGGCGCGCAGAGATGCAGCTTGCGCATCATCTAGGGCAGTAAACAGTGGGGCGCGTCGTACGACTTCATCTTCTTGTGGCACGTGGGTAGTTTACTCGCATGGCCGTCGATAGGGAAACTCGCAAAAGCGCACGGGCTATCTATCGCATTTTGACCAAGACCTACCCAGAAATACGCTGCGAATTGGATTTTAAGAATCCACTCGAGTTAACGGTTGCAGTTGTGTTATCCGCTCAATGTACGGATAAGCGAATCAATACATTAACCCCAGCTCTATTTAAAAAGTATAAGAAAGCAAAAGATTATGCAAAGGCACCCCTTGCAGAAATTGAACAATTCATTTTCTCCGCAGGTTTTTATCACGCAAAAGCGCGTCACCTTAAAGGTCTTGGGCAAAAACTAGTTGAAGACTTTGATGGCGAAGTTCCTTCAACCCTAGAGGAGTTAGTAACTCTGCCGGGAGTTGGTCGCAAAACTGCAAATGTTGTTTTAGGCCATGCCTTCGATATTCCCGGAATAACAGTTGATACACACTTCGGTCGCTTGTCTCGCCGATTCGAGTGGACGGATTCCAAAGATCCTGTGAAAGTTGAACACGAAGTTGGAGAACTTATTCCACAACCAGAGTGGACAAACTTGTCACAGAGAATGATTTGGCACGGACGCCGAATTTGTCACTCACGCAAACCTGCGTGTGGTGCCTGTCCTGTTGCAAAAATTTGCCCATCAGTGGGCATTGGCGAAATGGATAAAGAAAAGGCGAAACTCTTAGTAAAGACCGATAAGGATTTCCGATGAAGAAGATTCTCGTTGGTCTTTCGTTAGTTCTATTCATATCTGGTTGCTCACTTACAGAGCCCATCCCAGTTAAGGGCGAAGTTGTTTCTTGTGCAGATCTTGAAATCGGAACAGAAAATGAGTTATCTCTCGAATGTTTGGGTGGAGGTGAACCTGTCTCTGTCGAAGCCATAAAGGGTCCAGCAATCATTAATATTTGGGGAACATGGTGCGCACCTTGTCGCGAAGAGCTGCCTCATTTTGCTCACTTCTTGACTAAGTACCATGAGAAAGTTCAAGTAGTTGGAATAGCCGTAGAGGAAAAGAATCAAGCCAAAGTGCGCGCTTTTATTGAAAAGCACGGAATCAATTGGCCAATTCTTTACGATGTCGATGGTTCAACGAGAAAGAAGTTTGGAATGGGTGTGCCTGTCTCTTGGTTGATAGATAAAGATGGCACAGTTGTCTATGAGAAATTTGGTCCATTTAAATCCACTGAAGAGATTGAACTAGCTGTAATTAAGTACCTAGGAGTGAAATGATTTTCGACGCAATTTTTGCAATCGTTGCCGTGGTAGCTCTCATCACTGGATTTAAGAATGGCTTGGTTACAACAATTTTACGAACTGCATTTTTTATTGCGGGTGGAGTCGCCGCAATGTATTTCGTTGTGAAATACGATCAATCAGGTTGGCTAATTGTGGCAATCATTGTTGGAGCCTATGCAGCAGCATGGGTGGGAACTCAGATTGCAAAAAGCTTGAGATTTACCGTGATACGTGGACCATTGCGAATCGTTGATTCACTGGCAGGTGCAGTATTTGAAGTTGGAAAATATGTTCTTCTTTTTTATGTAATCGGAACAATTCTTCTCTGGGCACCTTGGGCAACAGGTCAAAATGCCATGTCGGAGAGCAAGTTTTATCTACAGGTAAGTAACCACGCACCAGGCCTTATTGCCGATGTGCGTCACCAAATTGAGAAAGCTCTTGCTAATCCTCGTCTTTAGTTGACTTGAGCCCCTCAGAAATTAACTTCATTACATTTGGATCAGCCAGTGTTGTCGCATCTCCGACTGCGCGATTCTCAGCGACATCTTTAAGTAAACGGCGCATGATTTTACCGCTACGAGTTTTTGGAAGTTCATTGACGACCATAATCTGACGTGGTCTAGCAATTGCGCCTATTTCTTTAGTTACATGGTTTCGCAATTCTTTAACGAGCTCATCACCACTCGCATGTTCTACGCCACCACGAAGAATTACGAAAGCAACAATTCCTTGGCCTGTAAGGGCATCAGCTGCACCAACAACTGCCGCTTCTGCAATCGCTTCGTGAGAAACCAGTGCGGATTCAACTTCTGTTGTAGAAATTCGGTGACCCGAAACATTCATCACATCATCAACACGACCGAGTAACCAAATAGCTCCATCGTCATCTAGCTTGGCGCCATCACCCGCAAAGTAAATTCCTTCAAAGCGAGACCAATACGTTTCTTTATAACGCTCCGCTTCTCCCCACACGCCACGCAACATTGATGGCCAAGGTTGATCAAGAATGAGATAACCACCATGTCCATTTGGGACAGCGACTCCATTTTCGTCGACAACTTTTGCACCAATTCCTGGAAGTGGTCGCATGGCAGAGCCTGGTTTTGTCGCGGTGACACCTGGCAGTGGAGAAATCATGATCGCGCCAGTTTCGGTTTGCCACCATGTATCAACAATTGGGCAATTTCCTCCACCAATTACATGGCGGTACCACATCCATGCTTCTGGATTTATTGGTTCACCAACTGAACCAAGTAGACGTAACGCAGAAAGATTGAACTTGTTTGGGAATTCATCTCCCCATTTCATCCAAGTGCGAATCAGCGTTGGAGCTGTATACAAAATTGTGACACCGTATTTTTCTATGATTTCAAACATGCGTCCTTTGTGCGGACTGTCAGGAGTTCCCTCATAGATAACTTGGGTTGCACCATTTATGAGAGGTCCGTACACCATGTATGAATGACCCGTAATCCAGCCAACATCTGCTGTACACCAGTAAACATCGGTTTTAGGTTTAATATCAAAAACAACTCTGTGAGTGTATGCAACTTGTGTCAGGTAACCACCCGTTGTATGGAAAATTCCCTTTGGTTTAGCGGTTGTTCCGGATGTGTAGAGAATAAACAACGGGTGTTCGCTATCGAAGAATTCAGGTTTATGGGTTGAGTTTTGGCGTTCAACAAGATCGTGCCACCAGATATCTCTGCCTTCGACCCATGCAGTCTCTTGTCCTGTTCGCTTTACAACCAAAACCTTTGAAACATTTGTTGAACCCTTGAGTGCTTCATCCACTGCTGGCTTAAGAGCAAAGGCAGCACCTTTTCTAAAGCCACCATCTGCTGTGATGACAAGTGTTGCATCTGCATCTTGAATTCGAGAGAGAAGTGCGTCGGCAGAAAAACCACCAAAGACAACAGAATGAATTGCTCCAATGCGGGCACATGCAAGCATTGCAACAACTGCCTCAGGAATAAGTGGCATGTAAATCGCAACTCGATCTTCGGATTTGATGCCTATTTCTGTCAGAGCGTTAGCAGCCTTACTTACATCTGTGAGTAGCTGTGCATAAGAAATAGTTCTTGTATCTCCTGGCTCGCCCTCGAAATGAAATGCGATTCGGGCGCCGTGCCCCTCGGCTACGTGGCGATCAAGTGCGTTGACTGTTGCATTTATAGTGCCGCCAACAAACCATTGCGCAAATGGTGCGTTCCATTGGAGAGCTTTATCCCATTTCTTTTCCCACGTCAGAGCGCTTGCTTGCTCTTCCCAAAAAGCAATTCGATCTTTGTCAGCGTGTGTATAAAGGGAAGCATCTGCATTAGCTTGTGCAGAAAATTCAGGCGATGGGGCAAAAGTTCGGTTCTCACTCGATAGATTCTCAATGGAGTCATGCGGTGAATTCGAGTTAGCGCTCATACATACGAGGTTACTGTCCGCCAACGAATATTTCTATAGTTTTTTATCAACAGCACTTACTTATTTCTAAGTTCTCAACTGTGAACGCGTCAATCATTCGCACTCACCCAACTTCCCAAAAAAGGAGAAAAATGACGATTGCAGTACTAATCTCGATCTTGCTCAAAATCCTTGGTAGCCCCGCCCTGATTGCTGGATTGATTGCTTTCCTGCAGAAAACCCTCCACCCCTAAGAGCGGTTCTACCCATCTAGCCCCTGCGTAATGCGTGTGCCGATTTTTCTTACGTGGGGGTAGGTGGTTGGATTAGGCGTAAGCCTCACTTAGACCCAATGGTGCGTCGGAGCGTTTACACCCGTTCTAGTTATTCACTTGGGAGCATCAGATGCCAATAGCAACCCCTGAAGTTTATGCAGCGATGTTGGACCGCGCTAAAGCTGGTTCATTTGCATATCCTGCAATCAACGTTTCATCATCACAGACAATTATCGGAGCTATTCGTGGATTCGCCGAAGCAGAATCCGATGGAATTATTCAATTTTCTTGGGGTGGAGCAGAGTACGCATCTGGTTCAACTGTTAAGCACATGGTCGATGGCGCAGTAGCGCTCGCAGAATTTGCACACGTTGTTGCAAAGAATTACAACGTCAACATTGGTATTCACACTGATCACTGTCCAAAAGAGAAGTTAGATGGATTTATGCGCCCACTTCTTGAATTTGGCGCACAGCGCGTTAAAGAGGGAAAGCAGCCACTGTTCAACTCACACATGTGGGATGGATCAGCAGTTGATATGCCAGAGAACATGAAGATTGCTCGCGAGCTACTCGATAAGTCAGTTGCTGCAAAGACTGTTCTCGAAATCGAAATCGGCGTTGTCGGCGGAGAAGAAGACGGCATTGAAGCAAAGCACGATGCAAAGCTTTACTCAACTCCTGAAGATGCACTCCTTACAATTGAAACACTTGGAACAGATGCAAATGCACGCTACATGGTTGCTGCAACATTCGGAAACGTTCACGGTGTTTACAAGCCAGGAAACGTAGTTCTTCAGCCAAAGATTCTCCAGACTCTTCAAGAGGCTGTTGCCAAGAAGCTTGGTCTTCCTGCGGGCAGCAAGCCAATGGATTTGGTTTTCCACGGTGGTTCTGGCTCACTTCTTTCAGAGATTCGTGAATCACTTGATTACGGCGTCATTAAGATGAATATCGATACAGATACTCAGTACGCATTTACTCGTCCAGTTGTTGAGCATATGTTCAAAAACTATGACGGCGTACTGAAGATCGATGGCGAAGTTGGAAACAAGAAGGCTTACGATCCTCGTGCATGGGGTAAGGCTGCTGAAGCTGGGATCGCTGCACGCGTCGGTGTTGCTTGCGAAGATCTTCGTTCAACCGGAACTTCACTACTAAAATAATTTAATCACCAACGAGTCGGAGAGGCTTTATCCATGCCTGCATTAGTACTGCTGGGAGCACAGTGGGGCGATGAGGGCAAGGGTAAAGCTACCGATTTGCTCGGCGATCGCGTTGATTATGTTGTTCGTTATCAAGGCGGAAACAATGCCGGACACACAGTCGTTATAGGTGATCAGAAATATGCACTGCACTTGTTACCTTCAGGAATTCTTTCTCCAAATGTTGTTCCTGTAATTGGAAATGGTGTGGTTATTGACCCAGGTGTTTTGTTGGAAGAAATCAAAGGGCTTACAGAACGCGGAATCGATTGCAGCAAGTTAGTGATTTCAACCAATGCTCACTTGATTACTCCTTATCACCGCACAATCGATAAAGTCTCTGAGCGCTTCTTAGGTAAATCAAAAATTGGTACAACAGGTCGCGGAATCGGACCCGCATATGCTGACAAGATAAATCGCATCGGAATCCGCGTTCAGGATCTATTTGATCCTTCAATCCTTCGCCAGAAGCTAGAGGCCGCACTTCGCGATAAGAATCAAGTGTTGATTAAAGTCTTCAACCGTAAAGACATTGAAGTTGAAGATGTTCTTGAAGAATACTTACGCTATGCAGAGATTCTGCGTCCATACGTTGCAGATACCGTGCTTTTGCTTGATAACGCCTTAAAGGCTGGCAAGCGTGTACTGCTAGAAGGATCTCAAGGAACTCTCCTCGATGTTGACCATGGCACCTATCCATTTGTAACTTCTTCAAATCCAACAGCGGGCGGAGCTTGCACAGGCTCTGGAATTGGACCTACAAAGATTGATCGTGTAATCGGAATCGTCAAGGCATACACAACTCGTGTTGGATCTGGACCATTTCCAACTGAACTCTTTGACGAAGATGGAGAAAAGCTACGCACAATTGGTGGCGAAGTTGGCGTCACTACCGGACGTGCCCGTCGCTGCGGTTGGTATGACGCTCCAATTGCACGTTATGCGGTTCGTGTTAATGGATTAACTGATTTCTTCTTAACAAAGCTCGATGTGCTTACTGGATGGGAACAAATCCCAGTGTGTGTTGCATACGAAATTGATGGCAAGCGAGTGGAAGAACTACCTGCCTCACAATCTGATTTCCACCATGCGATCCCAATTTATGAATATCTTCCTGGCTGGAAAGAAGATATAACCGGTGCGAAGAAGTTAAGTGATCTTCCTAAGAATGCTCAGGATTACATCACTTTCTTGGAGAAGATTTCTGGTGCGCCCATGAGTGCGATTGGTGTTGGGCCCGGGCGAGATCAAACAATTGTTGTAAAGGATTTCATCTAAGATGAAAATCCTCCTAGTCGGAAGCGGCGGTCGAGAGCACGCACTCGCACTAGGACTCAAGGCAGATAAAAGTTGTACAGAGCTACATGTCGCACCTGGTAACCCAGGGATTTCCTCTATAGCGACTTTGCACCCTGTAGTAATTACAGATAACCAAGCTATTTGTGAATTAGCCAAGACGCTTGCAGTGGATTTAGTTGTCATAGGCCCTGAGGTTCCATTAGTTAATGGAGTTGCTGATGTGCTTCGCGAGGCAGGTTTTGCAGTATTCGGTCCATCAAAAGCAGCTGCACAACTTGAAGGATCGAAAGATTTTGCAAAAGGTGTGATGCGCGATGCTGGCGTTCCAACTGCAAGAAGTTTCACCTGCACAGAAAAATCTGAAATAGAAAAAGCTTTAGATACTTTCGGAGCCCCATATGTTGTGAAAGACGACGGCCTAGCTGCTGGCAAAGGTGTCGTCGTCACAGAAGATCGCCAAATAGCACTTGCTCATGCACTTGCATGCAATCGAGTCGTTATTGAGCAATATCTCAAAGGCCCAGAGATTTCTCTATTTGGAATTTCAGATGGAAGAAATATTCTGCCAATGCAACCCGCACAAGATTTCAAGCGCGCATTTGATAACGATGAAGGACCAAATACTGGTGGCATGGGTGCATATTCACCATTGCCATGGGCTCCGGATGACATTGTTGAAGAGACCTATGAAATAGTTTTAGCCCCAGTGATTGCTGAAATGGCAGCACGTGGAACTCCATTTGTTGGTCTTCTCTATGCTGGTTTGGCACTCACAGATGAGGGAATTCGAGTTATCGAATTTAACGCACGTTTTGGTGATCCAGAAACTCAGGTACTTATCCCGCGACTCGTGACACCTCTTGCAACTTTGCTTTACAAGGCAGCAACGGATTCGCTTGATGATGCAGTCTTGCAGTGGCGTGATGACAGTGCTGTCACTGTCGTGCTTGCGGCGCACGGATATCCAGAATCACCAAAAACGGGTACACCGATTTCTCACATTCCTACAATTGAAAATACTCAAATATTCCATGCCGGTACAAGCAAGAGTGGTGATGCAATTGTTTCTGCAGGGGGTCGAGTATTGACAGTCACGGGAATTGGATCAGATTTAACCGAGGCCCGCGACCGTGCCTATCGAGCAATCTCACAGATTGAACTGGATGGCTCTTTCTATCGTTCAGATATCGCGCTCAATGCGTCGGTCGCTGAGAAGGGCAATTAAATGAGGGAGAATGCATCAGTGAGCGTACTAGCCGATCGTTATGCATCGAAAGAGATGCGAGAGATCTTTGCGCCAGAATCAAAAATCATCGCAGAGCGCAAACTTTGGATTGCGGTTGCGCGAGCTCAATCTGTTTTAGGGCATTTGATTTCTGACTCTGTCATTGCAGATTATGAAAAAGTAGTTTCAAAGGTTGACCTTGCATCTATTGATGCTCGCGAAAAAGTAACCCGGCATGATGTAAAAGCGCGGATCGAAGAATTTAATGCACTTGCCGGGCATGAAGCAATCCATGCAGGCATGACCAGCCGCGATCTCACTGAAAACATTGAAGCGCTGCAAGTACGTAATGGACTTAAACTTGTTCACGATAAGACAGTTGCTCTTCTGTCCGCACTTGGAAAGAAAGCTGCAGAGTTTTCAGAACAACCAATTGCAGGGCGTTCACATAATGTGCCGGCTCAAATTACAACTCTAGGTAAGCGCTTTGCATCAGCTGCCGAAGAACTTCTCTTTGCATACGAACGCCTGCAGTCTTTGCAAGATCGCTATCCAATGCGCGGTATCAAAGGACCTGTTGGCACCGCACAAGATTCAATCGATTTACTTGGTTCCACTGAAGCCCACCAAAAACTAGAGGCGTCAATTGCTAAAGAACTTGGCTTTGAACGAGTACTGGATTCAACCGGTCAGGTTTATCCACGTTCTCTTGATTACGATGTTCTTACAACTCTTGTTCAGATTGCAACGTCTCCATCATCGCTTGCAACATCAATTCGTTTGATGGCTGGAGCCGAGCTCGTTACTGAGGGATTTAAAGCCGGGCAAGTTGGTTCATCTGCAATGCCACACAAGATGAATACACGATCATGCGAACGCGTAAATGGACTTACTGTCATCTTGCGTGGATATGCATCGATGGTCTCTGAACTTGCAGGAAATCAATGGAATGAAGGCGATGTTTCATGCAGCGTCGTACGTCGCGTGGCTCTTCCTGATGCTTTCTACGCAATCGATGGATTGCTCGAGACGATGCTTACAATTCTTAACGAGTTCGGTGCATTCCCTGCAGTTATTGCTGCAGAGCTAGAGCGCTATCTTCCATTCCTTGCGACAACAAAGATTTTGATGGCATCAGTGAAGGCTGGAGTCGGACGTGAAGTTGCACATGAAGTGATAAAGGAACATGCAGTTGCCGCAGCACTTGGGATGCGCGAAGGTAAAGCAAATAATTTCCTTGATGCAATCGCTAGCGATGTACGAATTCCATTTAAACGCGAAGAGCTAGATGCACTTATTGGGAACCCAATGGAGTTTACTGGCGATGCTCGCCATCAAGTTGCTCGAGTTGTACATCGCATTGACGCGATTACTTCCGCGCACCCTGCCGCTGCGCAGTACAAGCCCGCCTTTATACGGTGAGCGGCTTTGGTGCAGCTGGCGCACCGCCAGCACCATCGATTGAAGGATGGACGCATCTACGCACAGGAAAAGTTCGCGATCTTTATACAAATGATTCAGGTGAAATTCTTCTTGTAGCTTCTGATCGAATTTCTGCATTCGATTGGGTATTGCCAACCACGATTCCAAACAAGGGTGCGATCCTGACCCAGCTATCTCTATTTTGGTTTGAACTCTTGGCAGATATTGTTCCTAACCACATAATTTCTGATGAAGTTCCTGACTCTGTCGCAGATCGTGCAGTCATTGTTCAACCACTTGAAATGTTTGCTATCGAATGTGTTGCACGTGGTTTCCTGACGGGCAGTGGATTAGTTGAATACAATCAAAATCAAGAGGTATGTGGAAACCCACTTCCTGCAGGACTTCAAGACGGTTCAGAGCTTCCAGCAAGTATTTTCACACCAGCTACAAAGGCAGACATCGGCGATCACGATATAAATATTGATTTCGATCTGGCTAGTGCAATTGTTGGTAAAGAATCAGCAGAACAACTGCGCGAGCTAACACTTAAGTTGTACGACACCGCATCAGAATTCGCTCGTAGCCGAGGAATCATTCTGGCTGATACTAAATTTGAATTTGGAATCAATATGGCTGGGGAGATAACTCTGGGAGATGAAGCACTCACACCAGATTCTTCACGATTCTGGGAAGAGTCAGGGTGGAAGCCAGGCAAATCTCAACCTTCATTTGATAAACAATTTGTTCGCGATTGGTTAACGTCAAGTGGATGGGATAAGAAATCCACACCGCCAGAATTGCCTGCAGAAATTGTTGAGAAAACTGCTGAGCGATACGCAGAAGCGTATGAACGCATAACTGGAAATAAGTTCTAAGAAAACAACTAGGGAGATAAAAATGGCAAAGATCGTGGTTGATGTGATGTTAAAGCCCGAAATTCTCGACCCACAAGGTAAAGCAGTTGCTGCTGCTCTTCCTCGTCTTGGATTCACCTTTGCAAAGGATGTACGTCAAGGAAAGAGATTTGAAATTGAAGTCGATGGCGAACCAACTGCTGCTCAATTAGCAGAGGTAGAGAAAGCGGCAGAGAAGTTGCTATCAAACCCAGTGATTGAAAACTTCACAGTAAGAGTCGAGAAGTGACTCTATGAAAATAGGCGTAGTAACTTTTCCGGGCACTCTCGATGATAGAGATGCAGCGCGCGCAGTTCGACATGCTGGGGGCGAGGCAGTATCTCTCTGGCATAACGACGCCGACCTTCATGGCGTAGATGCCGTCATTCTCCCTGGTGGCTTCTCTTATGGTGATTATCTTCGCTGCGGTGCAATCTCACGGTTCTCTCCAGTAATGGAACCGATCATTGATGCGGCTAATGGCGGCATGCCTCTACTGGGTATCTGCAATGGTTTTCAGGTACTTGCAGAAGCTCACCTAATTCCAGGTGCGCTAACCAGAAATCACGAGTTACATTTCTTGTGTCGTGACCAGAAACTTACTATCGAAAATACAAATACTGCTTGGACAAGTTCATTTACTCAAGGCCAAGAAATTTTGATTCCATTAAAAAATGGTGAAGGCGCATATATGTGCGATGACGAAACTCTTGCGATGCTAGAAGGCGAAGGCCGCATCATCGCTCGTTACGTTGGCGAAAATCCAAATGGTTCACGCAATCTGATTGCCGGTATTACCAACGAACGTGGCAATGTTGTTGGGCTAATGCCTCACCCAGAACATGCAATTGATTCACTGACTGGCCCATCAGCCGATGGTCTTGCTTTCTTCACATCTGTTCTGAAAGCGATGGTGAAGTAATGTCACTAGACACCGTCGCAATTGCGAAAGCAAATCCAGAGACTACTCAGCCATTTGCAGAACTTGGTTTAAAACCAGATGAATATGCAAGCATTAAAGAAATCTTAGGACGACGTCCAACTTCATCAGAGCTAGCTATGTATTCGGTAATGTGGTCTGAACACTGTTCTTACAAATCTTCAAAAGTGCACCTAAAACAATTTGGCGAGAAAGCCGTTAAAACAGATGCTCTCCTTGTCGGAATCGGTGAGAACGCTGGCGTTGTAGATGTCGGCCAAGGTTATGCAGTCACATTTAAAATCGAATCACATAACCACCCTTCATTTATTGAGCCATATCAAGGTGCTGCAACTGGTGTGGGTGGAATCGTTCGCGACATTCTGACAATGGGTGCGCGTCCGATTGCGGTCATGGATCCACTTCGCTTCGGTCCTGCAGATGCTGCAGATACACGCCGTGTTCTTCCAGGAATTATTGCTGGTGTTGGTGGCTATGGAAACTGCTTGGGCCTACCAAATATTGGTGGCGAAGTTGTATTCGATGAAACTTATTTAGGCAATCCACTTGTTAATGCTCTCTGCGTTGGCGTGATGAAACATAGCGATATCAAGCTCGCAAAAGCTGCAGGCGCCGGAAATCTTGTTGTTCTTTATGGGGCAAAAACTGGTGGAGATGGAATCGGTGGAGTATCTGTTCTTGCATCGGAAACATTTGAATCAAAAGGACCAGCCAAGCGACCTGCAGTTCAGGTTGGTGATCCATTTGTAGAGAAAGTACTTATCGAATGTTCTCTGGAAATTTTCGCTGAAGATCTCGTTGTTGGTATTCAAGATTTAGGTGGCGCAGGTCTTTCTTGTGCAACTTCTGAACTTGCATCAGGTGGCTCTGGGGGAATGAAGGTTCAGTTAGATAAGGTCCCGCTTCGCGATCCTTCACTCTCTCCTGAAGAAATTCTCATGTCAGAATCACAAGAACGTATGTGCGCAATTGTTGAGCCAAGCAAGATTGCGCGATTCTTGGAAATCTGTGAGAAGTGGGATGTCACTGTCACTGTTATCGGAGAAGTTACTGACGGCAAACATCTTGAGATTACATGGAATGGTGAACTCATTGTTGATGTCCCACCTCGCACAGTTGCACATGACGGTCCTGTCTATCAGCGTCCATTTGCACAACCTGCATATATTGATCAGGTTGCGAAAGAAGTTATCAACGTACCGATCCCAACAACGCCCGATGAAATCAAATCGACAGTCTTGAAACTCGCTGCAACACCAAACCTCGCAGATAAATCTTGGGTAACAGATCAATACGATCGCTATGTTCAGGGAAATTCGATTCAGTCACAACCTGATGATTCTGGAATGGTTCGCATTGATGAGAAAACACATTTGGGTGTTGCTGTTGCAACTGATGCCAATGCCAACTGGTCATACTTAAATCCTTACGAAGGGGCGAAGTTGGCTCTTGCGGAAGCGGCACGCAACATTGCAACTGCTGGTGCAAAACCATTGGCAGTAACTAACTGCCTTAACTTCGGTTCACCCGAAGATCCAGGTGTCATGTGGCAGTTTGCAGAATCAGTTCGTGGGTTAGCTGACGGTTGTCTTGAGATGGGATTGCCTGTAACAGGTGGAAATGTTTCGTTCTATAACCAAACTGGAGCAGTCGCAATTCTTCCAACTCCAGTTATTGGTGTTCTTGGCGTCATTGATGATGTTCGCACGCGTACTCCTATGTCCTTTGACCGCGCTGGACTAGATCTTTACTTGCTTGGTGAAACAGCAAACGATCTAGCAGGTAGTGAATGGGCATACATGCATAAACAACGTGGAGGAGTTGCACCTATTGCAGATCTTCAACGTGAAATGCGTTTAATCGATTTGTTGGTTGCAGGTCGCACCAAGAAGATATTTACTGCAGCGCATGACCTTAGCCAAGGTGGTTTAGCTGCAACGCTGACCGAGATGGTTTTGCGATACAACACGGGCGCGACAATTCAATTAGAGAACGTTGGATTATCACTACTGAGTGAAACACCAGGTCGAGTTGTGGTTGCTATCGATCCAGCACAAGCCGCATCTCTCTCACAAGAGGCTGCCGCGCAAAGGATTGTTCTCACAAAGATCGGAATTACTGGTGGCGATGCACTCGTTATCAATGGTGCGTCAATTGGGCTCGATGAACTTCGCAGAGCACATACGGAAACTTTCCCAAAGTTGTTTGGATAATTAAAGATGCGCGATCCGGTTGTTATGGAAGAAGTAAAGGCCACACTTGCACTTCTTACTGAACGCGCGCCGGGTCGAGCAATCGAAGTGCGTATTCCACCTTATGCCGCAATTCAATGTGGTGACGGTCCAACACATACTCGTGGGACTCCGGCAAATGTAATCGAGATGGATGCACAGACTTGGTTGGCGCTTGCCCGTGGCGAAATGCAGTGGGCCGATGCGATGGAGCAAGGGAAAATTATTGCGTCGGGAGTCCGAGCAGATCTCACTTCACTTCTACCGCTTAGGATGCACCCATGAGCCGTCGCCCGGATGGATTGTTAAATCACAATATTCTTGATGCAGATAAGGGTCCTCAAGATGCATGCGGAGTTTTTGGAGTCTGGGCGCCAGATGAAGAAGTCGCAAAGTTAACGTTCTATGGGCTTTATGCACTTCAACATCGCGGACAAGAGTCTGCAGGTATCGCGACATCTGATGGTAAGCGAATTGTTATTTTTAAAGACATGGGCCTTGTTTCACAGGTATTTACCGAATCTGATCTCGCATCACTTGTTGGAAATCTTGCTATCGGTCACTGTAGATACAGCACCACGGGATCAAGTTCTTGGGTTAATGCGCAACCGACTTTGCGTCCAACTAAGTACGGAACACTCGCGTTAGCTCACAATGGAAATCTGACAAATACAGGATCCCTTGCTGAGTTAGTGCAAAAACTTGAAACTGACGTGCCAAAAAATGATCGTGGCGCAACGACAGATACAGAAATCATGACTGCCCTTATTGGTTTGCAAGATGAAAAAAATGTTGAAGCGAGTGCGCTTGCTGTACTTCCTAAATTAGAAGGCGCCTTCTCTCTTGTATTTATGGATGAGCAAACTTTGTATGCAGCTCGTGATCGGCACGGAGTTCGCCCGCTGGTTATTGGAAAACTAGATCGTGGCTGGGTTGTTGCCTCCGAATCAGCAGCGCTAGATATTGTCGGAGCAGCATTTGTTCGTGAAGTTGAACCTGGTGAATTTCTTGCAATCAACGAAGATGGAATCCGTTCTCACATGTGGGCAACACCAGAACCGAAAGGATGCATCTTTGAATATGTATATCTTGCGCGCCCAGATACAACCATTGCAGGTCAGGGCATTCATGCAGTTCGCGGAAGAATTGGGCAGCGTCTAGCAATCGAAGCTCCTGTAGATGCTGACTTAGTTATTCCAGTTCCAGAATCAGGAACACCAGCGGCTATTGGATATGCAAAGCAATCTGGAATTCCTTATGGACTTGGACTTGTAAAGAATTCATACGTTGGACGCACATTTATTCAACCGTCTCAAACAATTCGCCAACTGGGTATTCGACTAAAGCTCAATCCTCTGCGAGAGATCATCGAAGGCAAACGAATCATTGTTGTCGATGATTCAATCGTTCGCGGAAATACGCAACGAGCACTTGTCCGCATGTTGCGCGAAGCTGGTGCGCTCGAGATCCACGTGAGAATTTCATCTCCACCAGTTAAGTGGCCATGTTTCTACGGAATCGATTTTGCGACTCGTGCTGAACTCATTGCTAGCGGCTTAGAAGTAGAAGAAATTCGGCGCTCTATTGGGGCAGATTCACTTGCTTACGTTTCAGAACAGGGATTGATCGAAGCAACAAGCATTTCAGAATCAAAACTCTGCACCGCGTGTTTTTCTGGCAAATATCCAATTGCTATCCCGACAGATATGTCAGAGGGCAAGATGCGCCTTGAAATCACAGAGGTTCATAAGTAATGGCAACATATAAAGATTCTGGAGTTGATATCGATGCCGGAGACCGCGCAGTCGAATTAATGAAGGCGTCAATCGCTCGTGCATCTCGTCCTGAAGTGATCGGTGGCATTGGTGGTTTTGCAGGGTTATTCGATGCATCAGCATTAAAGAATATGAAGCGCCCATTGCTTGCGACATCTACGGATGGTGTCGGAACCAAGACTGAGATTGCTCGCCAGCTAGGTAAGTACGACACTATCGGTGAAGATCTTGTTGCCATGGTTGTAGATGATTTAGTTGTATGTGGCGCAGAGCCGCTATTTATGACTGACTACATTGCAGTTGGCAAAGTAATTCCTGAAAGAATTGCTGACATAGTCTCTGGAATCGCACGTGGTTGTGAAAAATCTGGAACCGCACTTGTTGGTGGAGAAACTGCAGAACACCCGGGCTTACTTGCAGATGATGAATTTGATATCGCTGGCGCTGCTACCGGCGTAGTGGATGCAGATAATCAGCTGAGTGCCGAAAAAGTTAAAGCAGGCGATCTCATTATTGCTATGCCTGCTAGTGGTTTCCATGCAAATGGGTATTCACTCATCCGGCATATTCTGCAAAGCCAAAAATTAGATTTGAATAGGACATACGAAGGTTTAGATAGAACACTCGGCGAAATTCTGCTTACACCGACAGAGATTTACACTCTTGATTGTCTAGCACTCATGAGAGCGCAAGGAGAGAAACTTCGCACATTTAGCCACATAACCGGTGGTGGGCTTGCAGATAACACAGCGCGTGTAATTCCCGTGGGACTTACTGCACAATATGATCGATCAACATGGGCTCTTCCTGCTGCAACAAAATTCCTGAGTGAAGTCGCATCAGTTCCTGCCAGCGATATGGAACGCACATGGAATTGTGGAATTGGGATGAGCGCAATTATTGATCCATCTATCGGCGACCTTGTCATTCGCTCGCTTGCCGCACGTGGAATGAAAGCTTGGATAGCAGGTGTCGTTGAGCCTTCTACAGATTTGAACGCTCCACGTTCATACTTGGTTTCTCAATACGGAGGATAGAAATAATGGCCAGTAAGTCAAAGCTAGCTCGACAGGTGATTGCGAAGAAGGATAAGAAAGTTAATTTCTATCTCATAGCTATTCCTGTACTTGGATTTTTGATCAAACTCATCACGATGATCAATACACCCAATGGCGGCTGGTTAGGTGCTGACGGGGAAAACTATTTGTCTGGCGTTGATGGCCTTATTGCACAAGGATATTTCTCGGATAAAAGCATTCTTTCCTATTGGCCAGCAGGCTATCCAATTCTTATTTGGATTCTCACCAAGATAACTCTTGCAAATTTGCTCTGGCTTATCTCACTTCTTCAAACGCTGTTCTATGCGTATGCAAGCTACTACTTTGTGAAGCAACTGCGCGATACAAAATTACGTCCATATATGTTCCTCATTGGAGTCGTCCTAGCCTTTAATCCGACTCTTTCATTAAGTTCGATGGCAGTCGGTTATGAAAGTCCAATTGCTGCCTGCATGTTGATGGTAGTGGGCTTAATCATGAAATCTAAGCAAAGCCCTAATGATCGCGGACTAGTTATTCGAGTACTTGGAGTCGGTGGATTCTCAGCACTCGCATCCTTTATGCAGCCGCGTTGGATTCTTACAACAGTAGTTGTCGCCATAATCTGGGCGCTGATGTACAAGAGTAGAAAAGTACAAGCACTAATTTTGGTTGGCGTAGTCGGAGTAATGGCAATCGCTCCGGCAATACTTTTGCAACGAAATATTGTGTCAATTGATAAGGCTGTAATTTCCACAAACCTCGGTGTCACGATGAAACTCGGCGCAGGCCCACAAACTACTGGTGGATATAGCCATACTGGCCCGGATGTTCCGTGTGAACCTGTTCCACCCGCAACTGCAGTTACTGATAACGATGTAGTTAAATGCGTTATCAAGTGGTATGCAAGCAACCCAGTAAAAGCGATGAAACTCTTTGTTAAGAAAGGTTGGTACTACTGGTCTCCATGGTCTGGTCCATTTGGAAATGGAACCATGGCACGAAACCCCTGGCTAAAAATCAATCCAATCGTTGATATTGCTCGCGGCAGCCAATCTGGAAATGATTTGGTGTACAAATCTGCAGGCAAGGCAATCTCATTGATCTGGGGATTTGGATGCATTTCCCTCTTCTTCATCGGTTTCTTCTGGCTCAGGTCGATGAAGGGCATTTACGCCAATATCGCCTACGCCTCCTTCGTTCCGGTAGTCATCTCCTGGTTGGTATCTATGGGCACCATCGGCGATCACCGATTCCGTATCCCGACGATGTCTCTGAGCCTGTTTCTGCAGGTGATTGGCTACTTTGCCCTTCGCCATAAGGCTAAAACGCGCTCATTTGCCGTTGCTTTGGAGTCCAGCGCCAAGGCGCGATAACCTACGCGTCTGACACATTAGCTATTCGTAAGGAGGTCGCCCATGGGTCGCGGCCGTGCAAAAGCGAAGCAGACCAAAGTTGCTCGCGATTTGAAGTACAACTCTCAGGAGATGGATCTCGATCGCCTCGCCAAAGAATTACATGGTGATGCTCCAAGTCAGCAAAATCAGGATGATGACGATCCCTTTGCTGAAGGCAATTACATCCCTCGCGCGTGAGACCAACTCCGTATGTCGCATCTCTGCGAATTTACGAACCTCTCTCTGCATTTGAAACCATTGATCAAATTCGCTGGCAGAGCATAGACGCATCTGCAGATACTCGTGCAGAAGAACAAGCGCTCGCACTTCATCGTTTAGTTTTTCCTGAACCACCAGCAGGACGGCCAGATGGCGCACACGTTTTAGATATAAATGGCGAACGTTATGTTGCACCGTGGTCGACTGCTACTCGCTGTTGGGCCGCACTCGATGACTTTAAGGAATCACTTCCGTCATCAATCACTCCATTCTTTGTCCCACCTTCCCTCGAAGAGGTAATCACTACCGGAGTAGATTTATTGGAAGATCGTGTTCCCCACATCATTACCGAAACGTGGGTTATTCCTCCGCGATGGTTCTCACTCTTTATTGCAGAAGAACGCATCCGAGGGGAAAATGAAGATGGTCCGTTCTGTTTTGCACGAACAACTATGTCTAAGGCTCGCGAACGTGCAACTCGATCACATGAAATAGTTTCGGGAGCATTTGGACAAGGCCCTGTCGAACAAGAAATCGAGAACTTGTTAGATTGGCTCGAACTTTTCGACCCCGAATCTCTCGTCGAACTTGATTACGGTGGGCTAGCTGGATATTTAGATGTTGCACTTCGCGCACAAGGTAAAGATGGATTAATTGATGACTCATCCATCGAAGATGTCGCATTTAGCCTCTCTGGATTGGAAGCTGCAGACGGAGCAATCGCTGGCGAAGGGTATGAGAGGCTCGTTTCACGTTGGAGAACTGTTCAGGCATTCGAATCTTCGATGTAGTTTTTGGTAACTCAGACGTATTGCCACGAGCGTGCCAGTGGTGAATACTTCGCGACATAACGGCTCAAATCGGACATACCTTGGAGCCACGTTTTACGGGGGAAGCTTATGAATCGTCTGCCTGATGCAGAGGTATTACTTACCCCTCGTGAAGTTGCAGATTTATTCGGTGTTGATCCCAAGACAGTTACACGTTGGGCAAAAGCAGGAAAACTTACTTCCATTAGAACACTAGGCGGACATCGCAGATACCGAAAGTCTGAAGTCGATGATCTTCGCCAGAATTATTTCAAGGCACAGAAGTAATACTTAATTAAGCTCATGAGTTATTCAATCGCGCAATTTTTCTTACTTGGGTTTCTCACCTTTGCACTCGTAGGAATTATCACTCCGCCAATTCGTAAATTAGCTCTCAGAATTGATGCCGTTGATGCGCCAACTCTTGCTCGAAAAGTGCAGAAAGAACCAATTCCGTATTTAGGTGGAGTTGCAATAGCTGTTGGAATTCTTGCTGCATCCTATGGTTCGCTCCTTGTTGTTGATTTTTCTTGGCAAACTGTGAGGCTGGCAAGTTTTGTATTAGTTCCAGCTCTTGCAATCGCAGCGATGGGGCTATGGGATGACTTACGTGGCTTAGCACCATGGCCACGACTGGTTGCTCAGACATTTACCGGAATCATCGTTGCAGTAATCCTTACCGTCACAGACACAATGGGATTTGCATTTGATAATCACCTGCTGAATTACTCAGTTACTGTCCTCTGGATTGTGGGCGTGTGTAATTCCATCAACTTCTTCGATAATCACGATGGCGGAGCGGCTGGCACAGTTGCAGTAATCACCTTCTTCCTCTTCTTCATTGCCTACGATCGCCAGCAGGTGCTTGTAAGTGCCCTAGCTATAGTCACTGCAGGTGCTACAGCAGGATTTCTCATCTGGAATCGCCACCCAGCGAAGATTTATATGGGCGATGCGGGCTCGCTATTCCTCGGAATCATCATCTCTGTGTTAACTATTCGTTTAAGCCCCGGTGTTGTTCCTGCATATAAATCTCTTGCAATTCCATTGTTCTTAATGGCTACTCCAATTCTCGATACAACAGTTGCGGTCACATCTCGTCTCTATCGTGGAATTTCGCCATTCCAAGGTGGACGAGATCACTTGTCACACCGGTTAATGCGAAAAGGTTTGAACCGACGAATCACAGCTTTCACATTGTGGGGATTGGCTGGTTTCTATGGGGTGATTGCGACTTCGATTTATACCTGGCCAGATTCACTTGGAACTCAACTCACTGCATTAGGTGCAATCAGCTGGATTGCGATGCTTGTTTTCTTCCTACGAATTCCATCTGAGGGGTAGACTTCAACTATGTCCGATAAAAATGATGATGTAAAAGCTCGCATGCTTGCTGCCCTTGAAGCAAAGAAAAACAAAAAGGGTGCCCCAGGAACTCAAACACATTCAGAGACTGGTTCAAAGATTCGCGGCGGACAGCGCAGTGGTGGTGCACCTCAGGTGCAACGCAAAGCAGGACCATCAGGTTCTGGTTCTGCAGGCTAGTAAAAAAACTAGAAGTGGCTCGGGACAGGATCGAACTGTCGACCTCACGATTTTCAGTCGCGCGCTCGTACCAACTGAGCTACCGAGCCAATATTTAATTGTTACCTAACGCTTAAAAAAAGAAGAGAGCGTGTGGACACTCTCTTCTTTCGCGACCCGGACGGGACTTGAACCCGCGACCTCCGCCGTGACAGGGCGGCGCGCTAACCAACTGCGCTACCGGGCCTTGAACTAATCAAAGCCGTTACTACTTCTTACCTCTTGTGCCCCCAACGGGATTCGAACCCGTGTTACCGCCGTGAAAGGGCGATGTCCTAGGCCCCTAGACGATGGGGACGTTTGAGGCTCGCAAATCGTACCTGTTTAAGCGTGCACAACCAAACTCGCGTGAGATGTGCGAGAAATAAAGGGCTTTAGAGCAGCGACCATTTCACAGTTACTGAAACGCTCACTTCTTGTTCGCCTAGATCAATCACTGTCGCATCTGATTCTGCCTTTGCAACACCCATTACTGGCACATAAGGCGTTGGTGAAGAATTCTCAATTAAGTAAGTTACTTTGCCAAGTTTTAC
>WLPI01000001.1 GCA_009698845.1 Actinomycetota bacterium | reverse complement strand
TTACACCTCAGTACGCTGAAGGTGGAGATGCACTTAAGGCACAGGAAATCGTTTCAGCAGCACTCGTTGCTAACAAGGACCTCAAGGGTGTCTACGGAACTAACGAAGGCGTTTCAATCGGAGCTGGCCAGGCATTTAAGGCAGCTAAGTTGAAGAACGGCGCAGTTAAGTTGATTGGCTTCGACTCAGGAAAGCAGCAGATGGCAAACATCAAGTCTGGTCTCCAGACTGGTGCTATCACACAGAGCCCAATGGGTATCGGTGCTAAGACTGTAGAAGCTCTTGTTAACTACGTACGTAACAAGACAGTTCCAAAGAACCTTATCGATACTGGTTTCTACTACTACGATAAGAAGAACATCACAAAGCCAGAAATCGCTGGAAACCTTTACGAATAAGTCGAATTGATTCGACTCTTTTGTAAGAAGTGAAGAGATGGTGGTCGAGAGAAATCTCGGCCACCATCCTTTATTATCAATTTGGTAAATAGAATTCCAACATCATTTTTTGGGGAAACTACAATGGCATCAAAACAACTATTAGCTCTCTCGGGTGTCAGTAAAGAGTTCCCGGGTGTAAAGGCGCTCAATAATGTAAGTTTTGATCTCAACGAGGGCGAAGTCCACGCAATAGTGGGCGAAAATGGAGCGGGTAAGTCAACGCTCATGAAGATTCTTTCAGGTATTTACAAGAAAGATTCTGGCGAAATTACTTACAAGGGTAAGTCGGTCTCGATTCCAAACCCTTTTGAAGCCCAGAAGCTGGGTATCAGCATCATTCATCAAGAGCTAAACCTCATGCCACATTTGACTGTCGCAGAGAATATTTTTATCGGCCGCGAAGACCTTCTTCCTGGTGGCGTATTCCTCGCCAACAAGAAGCAGGTTCAGGCTGCGATTGAATTGCTCAAAGAACTTGAGCTAAACCTTAATCCAAATGACATCGTAGGCGAGCTAACAATTGCCAAGCAGCAGATGGTTGAAATTGCCAAGGCAGTTTCTTACCGCGGCTCTGTCATCATCATGGATGAACCAACATCATCGCTGACTCCGGCTGAAACGGATGCGCTCTTCAAAATTATTGGCACACTGAAGGCAGCGGGCAAAGGTGTTGTCTACATTTCTCACCGCCTTGAGGAGCTTGAGAAAATTACTGACCGAATTACGGTTCTGCGTGATGGAGAATATGTAAAGACTCTTAAAACTACAGAGACAGATATTCCTGAAATTATCTCACTGATGGTTGGGCGCAAGGTTGAACAAGATCAACGCCCTGAAAACCGCACTATCGGCTCAGAGATTGTGCTTCGCGTTGAAGGGTTATCAGATCCCAAACTCCTGAAGGATGTTTCTTTTGAGCTCCGTAAGGGTGAGATTCTTGGCTTTGCAGGTCTTATGGGCGCAGGTCGCACAGAACTTGCTCGTGCAATCATGGGCGCAGATCCAAAGTCAGCAGGAAAAGTTTATCTGCACGGCAAAGAGGTAAAGATTAAGCAACCTTCTGATGCTGTTGCAGCAGGAATTGGTTACCTCTCAGAAGACCGCAAGCGATATGGACTTCTGCTTATTCAAGATATAACTTTTAATGTGATCCTCTCTTCTATTCCGCGCTTCTCAAATAAATTTGGATTCCTTAAAGTGAAGTCAGCCGCAGGAATCGCACGCGACTCAATCGCTCAACTGCGCGTACGTACGCCTTCAGAGCGACAATTCCTCAAAAACCTTTCCGGTGGAAATCAGCAGAAGGTGGTTATCGCAAAGTGGCTCACTCGTGATTGCGATGTCTTGATATTCGATGAACCAACTCGTGGAATTGACGTTGGAGCAAAGGATGAAATCTATCGTTTGCTCACAAAATTGGCAGAAGAGGGTAAATCAATCATCATGATTTCATCTGAGCTTCCAGAGGTACTGCGCCTATCAGATCGCATCGCGGTAATGTGCGATGGCAGATTAACCGGAATCATCGACAATAAAGATGCAAACCAGAAAATCATCATGGAACTTGCAACAAAATTTAGTAGCAATGTAATTTCGGCAAACTAATACAGGAAAAGAGAGCGAAATGTCAGATGTAGCTAAGAAGGCAAACCAGGCTGAAGGCAGTAACAAGGTCATGGCATTTGTTCGTCGAGAGATTGGACGAGTCACTGCACTCGCAAGTCTTGTCGTAATTTTCGCTTTCTTCACAATCATGCGACCTGTATTTGCTTCATGGGCCAACGTCTCTGGTGGAATCCTGATGTCAACGACAGTTATTGGACTTCTTGCAATTGGTGTCACATTCGTGATCATCACCGGTGGTATCGACCTTTCGGTGGGAACAATGATGGCTCTGGTCGCGGTAATCACAGGAAAAACAGTGATGGCGATGAACCTCAATGTTTGGCAAGGAATTTTGCTTGGTATGGTCGTTGGAACTCTGCTTGGAGCTGTTAACGGCATTCTCATCACTGTTCTCAGGTTGCCACCGTTTATTGCAACTCTTGCAACTATGAAGGGTGCGCAAGGTCTGGCTCTTATCGTCTCTGACCTCAAGCCAATTCTCTTCACAACTGATGTAAAGGGCTGGGATGCAATTGCTCAGGGAAATATCATTCCTAACTTCCCTAACGCAGTTTTCATTCTTCTCCTTGCAGCAGTGGTTGCATCAGTCATTCTCAATAAGACAGTGCTCGGTCGCTACACATTTGCCATTGGTTCTAACACAGAAGCTACAAAGCTTTCAGGTGTAAAGGTAGATCGCTGGCTTGTCGCTATCTATGCACTCTGTGGTCTCTTCGTTGGACTTGCCGCAGTTGTGATGACTTCACGCCTTGGTTCTGCGCAACCTGATCTTGGTCTTGGTTACGAACTTGAAGCAATCGCTGCAGTAATCATTGGTGGAACTTCACTTCTTGGCGGTAAAGGAACAATCTCCGGAACCATCATCGGTGCGCTCATCATGTCTGTTCTCATCAACGGTCTTCGTATCCTGGAGCTACAGCAAGAATGGCAATACGTAGTAGTTGGCATTGTTATTCTTCTTGCAGTCTATGGAGATAACGTACGTCGTCGTCGCGCAGGTGAATCAACACATTAATTACTGAGAAGAGATTAAATCTATTTTTTCTCTTCTAAGTACATTGCTACAGAGTTGATACACCAACGCTCATCTGTTGGTACGTCGTAACCTTCGCCAGAAAACACATGGCCTAGGTGTGAATCACATTGTGCACAACGAACTTCAGTGCGCACTCGTGGAGCAAGTGAACGATCTTCAATGAGAGTTACTGCATCATCTGCAGATGGCGCATAGAAAGAAGGCCAGCCGCAGCCAGAGTGGAATTTTGTATCTGAAGTAAAGAGAATGCTCTGACAAACTTTGCAGCGATAACTTCCAACGGTTTCAGTATCTGTGTACTCGCCGGTAAAGGGACGTTCAGTCGCACCCTCGCGAAGTACTGCATATGAAAGTGGGTCTAGACGAGCTTTGAGTTCATCTTCATTAATTGGTTCCAATTCAGACTCCTCCCACGCTTGCGATAGGGAGAAAAAATACCTTAGCCCTCACTATTTAGGTAATCCTACAGATTGCGGGAGTATGTTCGCCCGTTTACCCTTAGTCATTGCAAACAAGGGCGGTTGAAATGAAATACAAGTCTGTAAAGGGATTGCTCACAAATGATGAGTCTCTGATTCCAACCACGTTTATAGATAAACTTGAAGATATCCTCCATGGCTTTCTTGGAATAGTTTTGTTTATCATTTCTATCTTGGCAGCTGGTTACACCTTGCAGCGCCTTATTGAGACACGTCCATTTTTCCCACTTGGAATGATTCAGGGAATAAATGACATTCTTTTTGTTGTCATCATTCTTGAGATCATGCGCACGGTAATTGTGCGATTCACCGATGGAGTCTTCCAACTTGATAACTTTTTGATTATCGGGGTAATCGCAGCTGTACGACATATTCTTACTGTGGGAGCATCTCTGACCATGCAAGAAGAGAAATCTGAAGAGTATTTCAATCGCGCACTCACCGAAATGGGCGTCAACACTGGAATTGTTCTGGCTCTCGTCTTTAGCCTCTTCTTGGCACGTTCAATTCGTAAAGGAACCAATAGCAAGTAACTGGTGAAGAGCTCGACCGATGCTACAGGCGTCCGGCTTGATGAACACGTTTTAAGAATTCTTGAGTCTTTGGATTCTGCGGATTATGTAATACCTGCTGGGCAGTTCCGCGCTCAACAATGTTTCCTGATTCAAGGAAACAAACCTCATCTGCAACCTGAGTTGCAAAACCCATCTCGTGGGTTGCAAGGATCATGGTCATTCCATCACTCTTTAAATCTCGCACTGCCGTCAGAACTTCGTTAACCAGCACAGGATCAAGCGCTGATGTAACCTCATCGAGCAACAACAATCTTGGATTAACCGCTAGAGATCTAATTATGGCTACGCGCTGTTGCTGGCCACCACTGAGTCTGTCTGGATACTGATCAGCTTTGTCAGCCAAATCGAATCGCTTTAATAGGTGCATCGCGTGTTCATTAGCTTCATCCTTGCTTTTTCCATGCACTTTAATTGGGGCTAAGGTGATGTTCTCTAACACTGTCTTGTGTGGGAACAAGTTAAATGACTGAAAAACCATCCCTAGGCTTCGACGTACTTCATCAACATTAATCAGTGGGTCAGAAATCTCTTGCCCATCCAAGAAGATTTGACCATCATCAATTGACTCTAGCAAATTAATGCAACGAAGTAAGGTTGATTTTCCTGATCCGGAGGCACCAATCAAAACAGTTGCTGTGTGCTCAGGGACAGTTAGTGATAAATCATTAAGAACAATTTCTGCACCAAAAGATTTGCGAATGTTTACCAGCTCGAGGACATTACTCATTAGATCGAACCTTCAGAGTTCTGAGCACTGGTGCGCTGTCTAATGGCTCTATCTGTGTAGCGAGTCATTGGAATAGTAATTAAAAGGAACAGAATCGCTGCAACAACATACGGGGTGTAATTAAATGTGCGGCTGGCATTGATTTGAGCTGCACGGACAGCATCTGTAACACCCAGAATTGAAACTAAACCTGTGTCTTTAAGTAGAGAAACAAAGTCGTTCAGAAGTGGTGGAACAACTCGCCTAATTGCCTGAGGTAGAACAACGAAACGCATCGTCTGCCCTGAAGTTAAACCTAAAGAGCGTGCGGCTGCGCGTTGGCTTGGATGGATAGATAAAATTCCACTTCGGATAACTTCGGCAACGTATGCAGAGTACGTGAGTACTACAGCAACCGTACCTAGGAAAATTACATTACTAGAAACACCTGTGAGCCCTAGTGCTGGAACTCCAAAACCAACTAACAAAATGATCAGAATAAGTGGAGCGCCACGGAAGATATCTACGTAAGCCGTTGCTAAAAATCTAAATGGTGTTAACGCCGGAGATTTAGTAGTGCGCATCAATGCAAGACCTAAAGCAATTACTCCAATTGCAGCTCCCCCAATAAATGTGAGCTGCAGATTGATCCATAAGCCTTTTGCGACAGTTGGAAAAACCTCTTTGCCATATTCGATATCAAAGAAAGTTTTTTTCACCGTCTCCCAACCAGGACTCGTAATGAGGATTACAAAAAGTGTTCCTAAGACAAAAATGGAAGAAGCCGCAGCAATACCTGCTTGCTTGCGGCTTATCGAGCGCCGAGACTTGCGGCGTTCTAATTCACGTGAGCTTGGCGACCACGCAGAGCTTTGCTTCTCTGACATGGTCGCCAAACTACCGTGTTTACTGCTGAGTTTCTATTAAGGCTTCAATACAGGAGCGCCAGCATCAGTTGCTAGCCACTTATCTGTGATTGATGCGAGTGTTCCATCCGCTGTTATGGCATCAACAGCGCCAGTTAGGCACGATGTTAACTTGCTGCCCTTTGAAAGCAAGAGACCGAACTGATCGCCTGCACCAGTTGATGGAAGTTGTCCAACGATCAGTCCGTTTGGAACTTCAACACCTGATAGATAGAAGGCAGTTGGAAGATCTACGACGAGACCGTCAATCTGCTTGTTCTTCAGTGCTGACACACCAGCTGCATTGTCGTTAAATACCTGTGGCTTGATACCAATCTGATTCTCGACTGCATCAAGTGAGGTTGTTCCCACAGCCGCACCAAGTTTTGCATTCTTTAGATCTGCAAGTGAAGTCTTTCCTTCAATCTTGCTTCCCTTGAATGAAACGATTGCTTGAGGGGCGGTGTAATAAGGTGAAGAGAAATCAACAGCCTTCTTGCGATCTTCAGTAATTGAGAATTGCTGCAAGTTGAAGTCAAACTTCTTTTCTCCTGGTGTTACAGCTGAATCAAATGTGGTACGGACCCATTCGACATCTGCTGCATCAAAGCCAAGCTGCTTAGCTACTGCATAAGCAACTGCGCCTTCGAAGCCTTCACCAGATTCTGGCTTGTCATCTATGACCCATGGGTAGTAAGCAGGCTCGCCAGTTGCGATTGTGAGCTTGCCTTCAGTGATTGTTGCTAGATCTGCCTTTTCACATGATGCAGCTTGTGATGATGAAGACTCGTCAGATCCACATCCTGTGAGTGTGAGAGCTGCTGCAATTACAGCTACAGCGAAAATTCCGAAACGTTTTTGCACGTTAACTCCTTATAGTCGAGGCACGATAAATACTGGGCAACAGTATTAACCGAGTCCACAAATGTCGACCCGCAAATCAACTGCAGGAAGACAGTTGCGGTGGCTTTGCGCTCGGATGAGAGCCTTGGAAGCTATTGAGTGGGTGCTAGAAAGCTCGAATTGGGCGGACGTAGTAGGTGGTGGTCTTACCATGGTTGTACTGGCCGCCATTGGTGAAGTCCTGATTCCACGCCTGGAACGCATCGCCCTCAGACGAGGACCAGTATTGGGCGCCCACGAATACTGCACCTAATCCCGTGTTTAAAGTGCCACCAGTACAAACTGTAGTCAAGGTTGTTAAAGCAACTCCAGTAATGCCTCTTACCCACTTACACATCTGATTTAGGTCATTTTTAGATGGTAGGTGCCAATCGCTTTTTCCTCCACCGGTGTATGCGCGACTCGCTGTTCCCGATTTACCTGCAGTACTTGACTGCAAAATCATTGCCAAAGTGTTTTTATAGCCAGCACCGATTTCAACGCTTGTGGTGACTGAGTTGCTTGCATCTCCTAGCCAGTCGAAAGAAGTATCGGTCCATGTAGAAGTTGACGCCGCCTCGAGATAATGACAGAGGCCACCGGTTGGACTACCCGTGCTTGTATATGTTGGACCACAGTTGAAGCCTTCATCACTAACATAGTAAACAATTCCGCCGCCAGGGCCGGCACTGCCAACATCATAGAAAGGAGTATGCGCACCGCTTTGAATTGTTACCTTAAAGACCTCAGATGACTGCGCAACGGGCGTAGTAAATGTCACTGTGAATGTTCCAGTGCTGCTCGCTACCGTCATACCTTTAGATCCAGTTCCGCGTGAGAAAGTTCCAGCCTCGTCAGAGACAACAGCCGCTGTTGATGTGGAGTTAAAGAGTGCAAGGGGAGAATTTTCAGTATTGCCATAGGCGTTGATAGTGAAGTCAACGCCAAAGCAACTATCTGGAATACCAGAGACAGTCACAGAATTTAAGTAGTGAGCTCCAGGTGAACCATTGATAAAGGTTGAACGCGGCGTCAGAGTTAGATCTGTATTACCTGAGCAGGCAACGGCTTGAGAAAAGCCTTGACCGAATTCAATTCCAGTACCTGAGCTCAGTGAGATATTGCCAGCAAGTGTGCTTTGAAAGTAGAAGATCGAACCCAGGATGATTGCACCTGTGGTAAGAAATTTAAAGCGTGACTTAGTCTTGGAAATCTCTTCAATGGGATCATCGTGATAGAAATCGTGAGAATCATTCTGGGAGTAACCCACCTGATGCCCCCGTAGAGTCGTTACTCTCACTATCAACCGCGTAGGTAGTTATGGAAGCTGAGAGCGACAACCTGGTGGTTGGGGTCAGTCAATGATGTGAGTGTATTGCAGTAGTGAAGTGAACTGAACGACTTGAAATCAAGTACTGCTGGTGGCGGGTGAAGGATTTGAACCTTCGAAGGCAGAGCCGGGGGATTTACAGTCCCCTCCCATTGGCCGCTCGGGCAACCCGCCAGGGTCGTACAAGTCTTACGGCGCTTTGGTAGTGCGAGCGGCAAACGATACCTTAGGCACTTGAACTTTAAAAATCAGGAAGGGCCTTAGAACAATGGCTGACAGTAGTTTTGACGTAGTATCGAAAATCGACCGTATGGAGCTAGATAACGCAATAAACCAGGCTATTCGCGAGATCGATACCCGCTTTGACTTTAAGAACACCGGCGCAAAGATCGAGATTTCTGGCGACAAGATTGCAATCGAAGCAGATACAGAAGAACGCGCAAAGGCGACTCTTGATGTTGTAAAAGATAAGATGATTAAACGTGGAGTTTCATTGAAGCATCTTGATGCTGCAGAACCACAACTATCAGGAAAGATTTATAAAATTGCATGCGCTCTCAAAGAGGGAATTACAACAGAGAATGCAAAGAAGATTGCCAAGTTTCTTAAAGATGAGGGTCCTAAAACAATTAAGACGCAGATCCAAGGAGATGAACTCCGTGTCTCATCCAAGAGCCGTGATGATCTCCAAGAGGCTATCGAGCAGATTAAGAACGGCAAATTTGAGTTTGCAGTTCAGTTTGTTAACTACCGCTAAGTGGCAGGTAAACGCAGCGAGTATTCATTAGGGCTGCTCTTCGGAATTAGCTCTTACGTTATATGGGGGCTTCTACCTTTATATTGGCCACTACTTCAACCTGCAAAATCGCTAGAAATGGTTTCTCATCGAGCAGTCTGGACTCTGGTTTTCTGTCTCATAGTTCTGGCAGTGACCAAAGGAATTTACTCCACCTTAAAAGTGGTGAAGAATCCAAAGATAATGTTGGTGCTGCTGCTGTGCACAATCCTGATCTCTATCAACTGGTTGACTTATATCTGGGCCGTTAATCATGAACATGTGGTTGAGGCAGCTCTCGGTTATTACATCAGCCCACTCGTTATCATCGCCTTCGGTGTCATCATTCTGCGTGAAAAAATGCAACCACTGCAATGGTTTTCAGTGGCACTAGGTGCGGTGGGTGTACTAGTTCTGACTATTGATTACGGAACAATCCCCTGGATTGCAATCACAATTGCAGTGTCATGGGGTAGCTATGGGTTAATGAAGAAGAAACTCAACCTGGGGGCCGTGGAAGGACTCGCAATTGAGACTCTTATTTCACTGCTGCCTTACGCTGGATATTTACTCTATCTCGGCCATCAGGGCACCGGACAGTTTGGTAAATCCCCTGGAATTACGATGCTCTTGATTAGCGCTGGAGCGGTGACAGCTATTCCGCTTCTCTTGTTTAATGGATCTGCTACTCGTTTGCCATATAGCACTATCGGGCTCTTGCAATACATCACGCCGACAATTCTGTTTTCTATCGGAGTCTGGGTACGTCACGAAGATATGCCTACTGCGCGCTGGATTGGGTTCTTCGTAATTTGGGTGGCACTGATTGCACTGGCTACTGATCTGGTTAGATCAAGCAGAACGATCGACAATCGCATCGCAGAGTGAAAATAGAGCTCCAGTCACATCATTAACTGGCAGTGGTCCCAAAGCTGTGCGGGCATCGCGAGCAATACCGAATAATTGTTCACGAGATTCACTTAACGCATCATGAGCACGCAGAGTCTTTAATACTTGCCTGACTGTCTTTTCATCTTTGATTGGTGATTTAAGAAGTTTGATGAGGTCTTGATCTTCACGCTTCTTTGATTTCATAACATTGAGCGTTACCAGCGTGGGAATTCCTTCACGCAAATCTGTTCCTGGAATCTTTCCGGATTCAAAGGATTCACTGGCAATATCAATAACATCGTCGGCTAATTGAAATGCAATACCGATTTTCTCACCGAAGACTGTAAGAGTCTCTTTTACATCGCTTGGTGCACCTGAGGCCATTGCACCAAAGCGCGCACTTGCAGAAATAAGTGATCCGGTTTTATCTGCGACAACTTGTAAGTAATGATCAAGTGGATCTTCACCCGCACGAGGCCCCTGAGTCTCCATGATTTGCCCGATGACAAGACGTTCGAATGTAGAGGCCTGCAACCGCACAGCCTCTGGACCGATATCTGCAAGGAGTGCAGAAACTTTTGCGAAGAGATAATCGCCAGTAAGAATCGCAACTGTATTTCCCCAACGGTTATTGGCGCTCTCTACCCCGCGGCGAAGTGGAGCTTCATCCATTACATCGTCGTGATACAGCGTTGCAACGTGAGTTAACTCGCAGACGACAGCTGATTCGATGATTCCAAATTTGTTTTTATCTCCATAGTGGGATGCAAGAATTGTCAAAAGTGGACGCAATCTTTTTCCGCCAGCAGCAACGAGATGACGAGATGTCTCTTCAACAAGTGGGTAATCACCTTGGATATGACTAAAGAGAAGGCTCTCGACCTTGTGCATACTCTCTCGGAGTTCGGCCTCTAGCGCCGGTGCCAGACCTGGAATACCGAGTGATGTCATTAGCGTATGAAGAGCGCGGTGTTTGTAATGAAGTCAATCAATGGCGCAGGATAAACACCAAGAATTAATGTGACTACGGCTGAGACTGAGATAGTGACAGTTGTAAGCGCCGATGGAATAACAACGCTTGTGCCATCTTCAACTGGATCTTTAAAGAACATCAAGACAATAACGCGGATATAGAAGAATGCGGCAATTGCTGATGAGAGAACGCCGACTAGCAAAATTGATGTACTGCCAGATTCGTAAGCAGCAGAGAAAATTGAAAACTTTCCGACAAATCCTGAGGTCAATGGGATTCCTGCAAAAGCAAGAAGGAAGAATGCAAAAGTTGAAGCAAGAATTGGAGAACGCTTTCCAAGTCCACTCCAGCGATTGAGATCACCAACTTCTCCAGAGGAATCTCTGACCAGGGTTACTATTCCGAATGCACCTATGGTGGCGATTCCATAGGCGAATAAGTAGAAAATTGAAGCATCGAGTCCTGATTTGCTCAGTGCGATTACGCCGGATAGCAAGAAGCCAGCATGAGCGATTGAAGAGTAAGCAAGCATGCGTTTTACGTCGCGTTGTGTTATTGCTACAACCGATCCAAAAATCATGGTGATTACTGCAATTACAACCATTGCTGGTTTCCATGACCACTCTGCGTTTGCAAAGGAGACATAGAAGATTCGAAGGATTGCACCGAATGCAGCGACCTTAGTTGCTGCTGCCATAAAGCCTGTAACTGCAGTTGGTGCACCTTGATAGACATCAGGTGTCCATGCATGGAATGGAACTGCGCCGACCTTGAAAAGCAAGCCTACGGATATGAAGGCGATTCCTAGAAGTAGGAAAACATCGTTGCCAGCGCCACCAACAACGCTCTGCTGAATACCAACGAGTGTGATGCTGCCTGAATACCCATAAAGGTATGCGATTCCAAGTAAGAAGAATGCTGAAGAAAACGCACCTAGTAAGAAGTACTTGAGCGCAGATTCTTGAGACAACAATCTGCGTCGACGAGCAAGTCCAGCCATCAAGTAGAGCGGCAAGGAGAGAACTTCGAGAGCAACAAAAAGCGTGATTAAGTCACTTGAGACCGGAAAGAGGAGCATGCCTGCGACTGCGAACAATGTGAGTGGGAAAACTTCAGTGACTCGAAGATCAGTTTGTAGAGCTGTTCGCTCTTCTTGTGATCCAGGAATTGCAGCAGCGAGTGCCGTGAAATTCTCTTGATCAGCAATCAAGAATGTGGAGAGAATTGCAATGATAAGAATTGCGCCCTGTAGAAGTACTCCTGCACCATCAAAAGCCACGGAGCCCATAGCTGCATCTGCAGAAGATTGATTGCGAACGTTAACTAGCGCCGCAAAGGAAGCAACCAGGGAGAAAATCGTGATGAAAAGTTGTGATGAGAAGCGCGAGGCGCGAGGCGCGAAAGCTTCAATGAGAACACCAATAAGTGCTCCACCAAACACAATCAGCATAGGTGCTAGCTGTGCATAGTTTAGAACTGGCGATGTAAATTCCACTTACTTACCTGCGCTATCTGATGGAGTCGGATCAGTAAATCCCTGCAACTCAAGTACGTGCGCAGAGGCAGGGTTAATGACATTGAGCAATGGTGACGGGTAGAAACCAAGTGCGACAATAATTGCAATCACTGGTGCAATTGCAATTTTTTCACGGAGATTTAAATCTGAAAGATTTTCATTCCCTGGTGTTGTTGGCCCGTGCAGCGCCTTTTGAACCGGAATCAAAATATAGAGAGCTGCAAGAACTATTCCAAATGTGGCGATTATCGCGGCAACTGGATATCTAGTGAAAGTTCCAACAAGCACAAGGAATTCGCTGACAAAGCTTGATAATCCTGGAAGTGCCAAGGATGACATTCCAGCAATAAAGAATGACCAGGCCATCACTGGGGTAACTCTTTGTAGCCCACCAAAATCAGCAATCGTTGATGATCCGCGTCGCGCAGACATCCAGCCAGCTACAAGGAATAACGCAGCAGTGGAGAAACCGTGATTAAACATATACAAAGTCGCGCCGCTATGACCTTGCGTAGTCATTGCGAAAATTCCCATTGTGATGAACCCGAAGTGAGAAATCGATGTGTATGCAATCAAGCGCTTGATATCTGTCGCACCGATTGCCAGAAATGCTCCATAAATAATTGAAATGACGGCAAGGGTAATAATGACTGGAGTAAAAGTCTTGCTGGCATCTGGAAAAAGAGCCAAGCAGAAACGAATCATCCCGAATGTTCCAACTTTATCGAGAACGCCAAGAAGTAACACTGATGTCCCTGGTGTTGCAGATGCAGATGCATCAGGTAACCACGTGTGAAGTGGCCACAAAGGCGCTTTAATCGCAAAAGCAATAAAGAATCCAAGGAAGAGCAGATTCTGAGTAGTTGAATTCATGTAGTTATGCATCTCGGATAACTTTGTAATATCAAAAGTATGTCCACCATTTGCACCTGAAATAACGTACAAGCCGATTATTGATGCAAGCATCAATAATCCACCGAAGAGGCTATAGAGCAGGAACTTTACAGCCGCTGCTGCGCGTTCTCCGCTTCCGTAACCTCCAATGAGGAAATAGACGGGAATGAGCATGGCCTCGAAGATTACGTAGAAGAGGAATAAATCAGTCGCTGCAAAAACGCCGATCATCATGGTTTCGAGGACGAGAATTAAAATATAGAAAACTTTTGCTGACCAGCGTCCGCCTTCAGATTCATTCCATCCGGCGAGGACAACAATCGGTGCGAGCAATACCGACATCAAAATCAAGACTAGAGAAAGTCCATCGACACCAACGGCATAGTTAATACCAAAGGAAGGGATCCACTCGACTGACTGCACAAACTGAAAAGAAGTATTTTCTGAATCAAATTTTAACCATGTGAGAATTCCAGATATAGCTACAAGAATTGTTGTTCCAAGTGCCGCCTGCTTAATTCGAAGAACTTGATCACTTGGAATCACTGCTACGAGAAGGCTTCCAAGGAGTGGAAGCAACATCATGGTCGTTAAGGAGCTCATTGTGTAACCACCCAAATTCCGGCAATTAGTGCGACTGCGCCAATCAAAATCAGCGCTGCATAGCTACGCGCAAAACCTGTTTGTGATTTACGAAGCGCGGACCCAGTACCAATTGCAGTTGTTCCGACGAGCCGGACGGTTCCATCGATAACCTTGTCATCAGTTTTTACAAGTATCCGGGTAAGTGCTTGCCCAGGACGCATAAACACAGACTCGTTAAATGTGTCTTGTAGCAAGTCTTTACGCGCTATACGAGTAAAGATTGAGACATCTTGTGGAGCTTCGGCATCCACATCGGAGAATTGGTATTTCACGAGTGCGATGCTCACACCAATTAGAACTGCAGTAAGTGCAAGTCCAGATACAACAATTACTGGCAAGAAATGTTCTTCGTGAGCTTCGTGTTCGCCAAATACTGGACTTAGCCAATGCACGAGCGAATCTCCACGAGTGAATAGGTAGCCTGTAGAGACTGAACCAATTGCCAAAATCACCATAGGTAGCCACATAAGCCATGGGGACTCGTGAGGATGCTGATCCTTCTCCCAACGTTCTGGCGATGTAAAGGTAAGGATCATGACGCGAGTCATGTAGAAAGCAGTAATTGCTGCACCAAGTAGCGCTGTTGAACCCAAGAGAATTCCCTTGATTCCACCTGCGTTGAATGCAGTTTCAATAATTGCGTCTTTAGAATAGAAACCAGCAAATGGTGGAACACCAATGATTGCTAGATAACCGAGTCCGAATGTTACAAATGTTATTGGCATAAATTTGCGAAGAGCGCCGTAGCGACGCATATTCACTTGATCGTTCATACCGTGCATTACAGAGCCTGCGCCAAGGAACATACCTGCCTTAAAGAATCCATGAGTAAGTAGGTGCATGATTGCAAATGCATATCCAGCTGGTCCAAGGCCCGCAGCCAAAATCATGTATCCGATTTGAGACATTGTTGAAGCAGCTAGCGCTTTCTTAATGTCATCTTTTGCCGTACCTACAATTGCTCCGAATGTCAAAGTAACTGCGCCGACGATTACTACAAGAAGTTGCGCAGTTGGCGCTGCATCAAAAATAAAGTGAGAGCGTACGATGAGATAAACGCCAGCCGTCACCATTGTCGCTGCGTGAATCAAAGCAGATACAGGTGTTGGGCCCGCCATCGCATCGCCTAACCATGCTTGCAATGGGAACTGCGCTGACTTACCAGCTGCCGCAATAAGAAGCATGATTCCGATGGCTGTAAGAGTGGCTTGCGAAGCTGTATGTGACGCCTCTTCAACGCCACTAAACGAAACGGAACCCAGTGTTGCAAAAGCAATCATGATTGCAAACGAAAGTCCCATATCTCCAATGCGGTTCATTACAAAAGCTTTTTTAGATGCAGTTGCGTATGCCGGTTTCTGGTTCCAAAACCCGATAAGTAAATAAGAGGCTAGACCCACGCCTTCCCAGCCAACATAAAGATTGAGATATGAATCGCCCAGAACAAGAAGGAGCATCGAAGCAATAAATAGGTTGAGATAAGCAAAGAAGCGACGTCGATTTTCATCATGTGACATGTAGGAAATTGAGTAAATGTGAATCAAGGTTCCTACACCCGTGATGAGAAGAACGAAGCAGATTGAAAGTTGATCGAGCAAAATGCCTGCATCGATATTGAAGGAGCCAACGCTTATCCATGTGAACAACTTCTGAGTTACTGCTCGCTCCTCAGTTGGGCGCGAAAGCATCTGTGAAAGTTGATACAGACCAGCTCCAAAAGAACTTGCCGAAAGCGCAGTTGCTAGTAAGTGTCCCCACTTATCTGCACGGCGCCCTGCAAGAAGAAGAATTACGGCTCCGGCCAATGGCAGGGCGATTAAGTAAACAAGAGACGTTGATGTTGTCATTGTTATCGCTTCAACAAACTAGCATCGTCAATTGATGCTGATCTACGTGATCGATAAATCGCGACAATAATTGCTAAACCAACGACCACTTCACAGGCTGCAACTACCATCGTAAAGAAAGCCACGATTTGGCCATCAAGTGTTCCGTTAATTCGAGAAAACGTAACAAGGGTGAGGTTTGCTGCATTGAGCATGAGTTCAATACACATGAAAACAACTATTGCATTTCGGCGAACGACAACTCCTACTGCTCCAATTGTGAAGAGCAAGCCAGCTACGTAGAGATAGTTATAAGGACTCATTACTTCTCCTCCGTAACTGTGTTATCTACTTCGCTTAACTCAAAAGACTGAGATTCGAGCATGTCTCCACGTGCCTTGAGAGTTGCTGAAATTGATGTTGGAGCAGCTGTGCCATCTGGAAGTAGCGCCGGAACATCGACTGCATTGTGGCGCGCAAATACACCTGGGCTTGGAAGTCCTGCTGCGCCTGCCAGTGAACCCGTACGAAAACGTGCGATTGATTGTTCACGTTGACTTGGTCTAGCAATAGTGCGCTGATGATGGGCCAAAACCATTGCACCAAGTGCTGCTGTCACCAGAAGCGCTGAAATCACTTCAAATGGCCACACATATGTTGAGAAGAGTTCCTTTGCAAGACCTTCAACGTTTCCATTTGAGTTAGCGAATTCTAAACCGTAAGGCTTGTGACCGATTGTTGCTCTGCCAATAAGTGAAACAAATAGTCCTCCGAAACCGACCGCTGCAGTGATTGCAATTGGGCGAAGGCCAGAAATAGTTTCGGTGAGTGAATCTGATGCATCTACTCCAACCAACATAAGAATAAAGAGGAAGAGCATCATGACTGCGCCCGTGTAAACAACTATCTGCACGATTCCGAGGAAAAGTGCACCTTGCGCAATGTAGAAAATTGCAAGAGTAACCATTACCCACGCGAGCAACAGGGCAGAGTGAACGGCTTTCTTCACAAGGAGCATCCCAAGAGCTGCGAGCACTGAAACTGGAGCGAGAATCCAGAACATAATTGTTTCAGGTGTTTGAATCTCTAACATTATTTCTGTCCCTGACCATTGAGGTTTTGACTTGGATGCGATTCTTTGACATCACCGTTGTAATAGTTGGTATCTGTCATACCCGGATACATTGGGTGGGGAGGAGCCAACATTCCTTGTCGAAGTGGTGCTAGAAGATCATCTTTTTCAAAAATGAGTTTTTCCCGCTTGTCATCGGCTAATTCATATTCGTTAGTCATGGTCAGCGCGCGAGTAGGGCATGCCTCAACACATAGTCCGCAGAAAATACAACGCAAATAATTGATTTGATAAACCGCACCGTGACGTTCCCCAGGAGAGACTTGGTTCTCTGGAGTGTTATTCCCGCCTTCTACATAAATTGCATCTGCAGGACATGCCCATGCGCAGAGCTCACAACCGATGCACTTTTCAAGGCCATCAGGATGGCGATTAAGTTGGTGACGGCCATGAAAGCGCGGAGCGGTCGGAGCCTTTACATCTGGATACTGAACAGTCTGATTCTTCTTGAACATTGTTGAAAAGGTGACCCAGAATCCTTTTGCTTGTTCAAGCAAGCTGCCTGGTCCAGGCTGTTTAACTTCTTCAAATGGAACTGAATTGATATCTAATTCTGAATTCTCCACATTGAATTTCTTTTGGGGCTCGATGAAGTCAGTCATTACTCGCCTCCTGAGACTTTTACGGATTTAACATTTGGAAGTGATGGGATAGGGAAATCTGGAGCTTCACCCTCTGGAAGAGGCGCACGAGATTTTTCTTTGCTTCGATCAGAGAGAGAAGAAATTGCCATAACTAGCAATACGAGCCCTCCAGCAAATGCGGCAACGGCAAATCGGTTCGCACCTTCTTGTTGCAATACGCGAAGTGTTGCGACTATCAAAATCCAGACGAGTGAAACTGGTATGAGAACTTTCCAGCCAAACTTCATGAATTGGTCATAGCGAAGACGTGGGAGTGTTCCGCGTAGCCACATAAAGAGAAAGAAGAAGAGATTTACTTTTAGTAAGAACCAGATAAATGTAAACCAGCCACCAAGCCACTGCTCTGTAAACCCAAGACCAGGAGGTGCGTGATAGCCACCAAGGAATAGAGTTGTTGCAAGTGCTGACACTGCAATGATGTTTACATACTCAGCTAGAAAGAAGAGTGCGAATTTCAGCGATGAATACTCCGTATGGAATCCACCGACGAGTTCGCCCTCTGCTTCTGCAAGGTCAAATGGCGCACGGTTTGTTTCACCAACCATTGAAATCACATAAATAACGAAGGAGGGAAAAAGAACAACAACATTCCAAATGTGCTGATGCTGTGAACTTACTATTTCGGATGTGGACATCGAACCGGCGTACATGAAAACCGCTACGAGTGATAGTCCCATTGCAACTTCGTAAGAAATTACCTGAGCACTCGAGCGCAATCCACCAAGAAGAGGGTATGTAGATCCCGAAGACCAGCCTGCTAAGACCACTCCATAAACTCCGATAGAGGTAACTGCCAGTACATATAGAACTCCGACCGGAAGATCCGTTAACTGAAGAGCCGTCTTTTGTCCAAAGAGATTAACAACCCCGGTCATTGGAATAACTGCAAAAGACATAAAGCACATTGCGGTTGCAATGATTGGGGCAATAACGAAAACTACTTTATCTGCAGCTGCAGGAATGATGTCTTCCTTTAGCGCAAGCTTCACTCCGTCTGAAAGAGATTGTAAGAGTCCAAATTTACCAACACGGTTAGGACCAGTACGTAATTGCATTTTTGCAAGTACGCGACGCTCTGTCCATACAGCCATTAAAGTTGAGACAACACAGATGGCAAAAACAATTAATGCCTTTATCGCAATAATCCAACCAGGATCTTTTCCAAGAAGCTCTGCTGTTGTCATGCCTTCACCACCGTTACTACATCGCCGTGAACTGCATTGAGTGCAATCAAAGTTTGAGAAGCGAATGAGTTACGCGGGACCCAGACTGCATCGTCGTGAATATCTTCAACGAGTACAGGTATAGTGATTGATCCGTAAGTATTTGAGACTCTGACTTGTTGTCCGGTTAAAACACCTATTGAATCAGCGCGCTTCTGCGAAATTACAGCAATTGTTGGACGTCGAGTTCCAGCTAAATTATCTTCACCTTTTTGAAGGGTTCCCATATCAAGCAATCGGCGCCAAGAAGTTAAAAGTGCATCGTTACCTGAAAGAGTTCGAGGTCCTTGTGCTGCTACTGGAGTGAAGTGAGCGCGGGCTCCATCCCATTTGCCTAGTTGGTTAAATTCACGGGCAGATGCAGTAACAGTTCCAAGCATGATTGATTCGCCCATTGCATCTGCAATCATTGAAAGTATGCGAACATCACTGCGGTGCTGTGAGTCAACAACTGCCTCATCAAATGCGCGTGCTCGACCTTCCCAGTTAAGGAAGCTTCCACTCTTTTCGGTTATGGCAGCGACTGGAAGAACAACATCTGCTACCTCAGTGACTGAACTTGGTGCAATCTCAAGGCAGACAACGAAAGATTTCTTTAGGGCAGCAACTACATGGCTGCCATTTGGAAGATCGTTAGCATCTACTCCACCAATTACAACTGCATCTAATTCGTTCGCAGAAAGAGCTTCAATAATCTGCGATGTTGTGCGGCCAGTCTGTGTTGGAAGAGAGTCGATTCCCCATGCAGCTGCAATATCAACTCGTGCCGCTGCATCTGCAACTGGTCGTCCTCCAGGAAGAAGGTTTCCAATCGCACCAGCTTCTAGCGCACCACGCTCACCTGCACGGCGTGGAATGTAAGCAATCTTTGCTCCGCTCTTTGATGCAAGGGATGCAACTGCTGAAAATAGTCCAGCTGACTCCGAAGCACGTTCACCCACGAGAATCACTGATTTTGGCGTCAATGAAAGCGCTAATACTGCGGCGCTTTCTGCACCAGGTGCGACCTTGATAAATTCTGCTTTGAGTTTGTCCATCGCAATAGATTGCTTAGTTGCGACAGCAGACACTTTAAGTCCACGCTTCTTAACATTTTTATTGATGCGAAGAAAAACAATTGGAGACTCTTCTTCTGGTTCAAATGCGATGAGAGCAACCTGATCAGCAGAATCAATATCACGATATGTCGTAGATGAACCAACAACATAGGTTGCTAAGAAATCGCGCTCTTCATCTGATGTCACGCGTGCACGGAAATCAATGTCATTTGTTTTCAAGGCGATGCGAGCAAATTTTGAATATCCATATGCATCTTCTGTAGTGACACGACCACCAGTGATAACAGCTGCACGCTTACCCTTTAATCCAGCCGCTGCAGCAGCTAGGGCTTCTGGCCATGAAGCTTGAACAAGTACACCCTCTGAATTGCGAACGAGTGGATGTGCAAGTCGATCTAAAGCAGTGACGTATTTGAAGGCCCAGCGACCCTTGTCGCAATTCCATTCTTCATTAACTGAAGCATCATCACCGGCAAGACGACGAAGTGTCTTTCCGCGGCGAACATCTGTGCGCATATCGCATCCCGATGCGCAGTGTTCGCAAGCAGATGGAGTTGATACTAAATCGAATGGGCGTGCGCGGAAACGATATGACGCACCAGTGAGCGCACCCACTGGACAAATCTGCACAGTGTTTCCAGAGAAGTAAGATTTAAATGGATCGTTCTCGTAAATGCCAACTTGCTGCAACGCTCCGCGCTCGTTAAGAGTGATAAATGGATCGGATGCAATCTGCTCTGAGAATCGAGTACATCGCGCGCACAGTACGCAACGTTCGCGGTCCAGAAGTACTGATGAAGAAATATTGATTGGCTTTTCGAATGTGCGTTTGTAGCCATCAAGGCGAGCATCTGGTCGTCCATTACTCATCGCTTGATTCTGCAATGGGCACTCTCCGCCTTTATCGCAGACTGGGCAATCAAGTGGATGATTTCCAAGGAGAAGTTCCATCACGCCTTTTTGTGCCTTATCTGCAACAGGTGAAGTGAGCTGAGTCTTAACAATCATATTTGGCTCTACTGGAATTGTGCATGAAGCTTGTGGCTTTGGAAATGCGCGCCCATTGATTTCGACATCAACAAGACATTGACGACATGCACCGACTGGATCTAGAAGTGGGTGATCACAGAAACGTGGGATCTGAATTCCTAATTTCTCTGCAGCACGAATAATGAGCGTTCCTTTTGGAACCGAAACTTCGAATCCATCGATAACGACAGTGATGAGTTCTACTGCAACTGCAGAATCTTGAGTTGTAGTCATTACTTCACCGCCCCTACAAAGAGTGTCGATTGCACTGGGTCAAACGGGCAAGCGCCATTTGTTAGGTGTGCGATGTATTCATCGCGGAAATACTTAATGGATGAAGTAATTGGGCTTGTTGCACCATCACCGAGCGCGCAGAACGAACGGCCCATAATGTTGTCGCAGAGATCAAGAAGTTTCTCAAGATCTGCCTCTGTTCCGGTTCCGTTTTCAAGATCGCGCAGAATCTGAACAAGCCACCAAGTGCCCTCGCGACATGGTGTGCACTTTCCGCACGATTCGTGCTTGTAGAACTCTGTCCAGCGAAGGACTGCACGAACAACACAAGTTGTTTCATCAAAAATTTGAAGTGCTTTAGTTCCCAGCATCGATCCCGCCGCAGATACACCTTCGTAGTCGAGTGGAGTATCAAGGTGGGCATCAGTAAAGAGTGGAGTTGATGAACCACCTGGTGTCCAGAACTTGAGCTTGTGGCCATCGCGAACTCCGCCCGCAATTTCAAGAATTTCCCGAAGAGTAATTCCAAGTGGCGCTTCAAATTGACCAGGATTATTTACGTGCCCAGAAAGTGAATAAAGAGTTGCACCCTTTGACTTCTCTGTTCCCATTGACTGGTACCACTCTGCGCCGTTACTGATAATTGCAGGCACTGATGCAATGGATTCAACGTTATTCACAACTGTTGGTCGAGCATAAAGACCGGCAATTGCAGGAAACGGTGGACGCAGACGTGGCTGACCACGGAATCCTTCAAGTGAATCAAGGAGGGCTGTTTCTTCACCGCAAATATATGCACCTGCACCAATATGAAGAGTTACATCAATTCCATTTCCAAGATGACCAGCTTTGTATGCATCTGCAATTGCTGCATTAACGCGGCGAACAACATGCGTTACTTCTCCACGAATATAAATAAATGCGCGCTTCGCACGAATTGCATGACAAGCGATGATGCAACCTTCGATGAGGACGTGTGGGTTTGCCATCAATAGCGGCGTATCTTTACAAGTACCTGGTTCAGATTCATCGGCGTTAACAACAAGGTAGTGATCTTTGTCGTCACCTTGAGGAATAAATCCCCACTTCATTCCAGTTGGGAATCCTGCACCACCACGACCGCGAAGTCCTGAATCTTTAACCATTTGAATCACAGCATCCGGATCCATCGCAAGCGCTTTTTTCGACGCTGTATATCCACCATGGCGTGTATATGCCTCGATAGTAAATGAATCTTTTTCATCCCAATGCGCAGAAAGGACAGGAGTTAACTTTGACATTACTTACCTTCCTTTGAAAGTTTCAAACCCAAAAGTGTTGGTCCGCCTGCTTGCACACCTTCACGTGCAAGTCCGTCATCAAGTCCAGCAAGTACGGCCGATGCTTCTTTATAAGTAACAAGTCGATTTGGTCCACGAGTTGGTGCTGGTGGATTTCCTTGGCGCGCAGCATCTACAAGTGCCTTTGCAGATTCAACTGTTTGGTTGTCGTAGAACTCCCAGTTAGCCATGACAACAGGTGCGTAATCGCAAGCAGCATTACATTCGATGTGCTCTAGTGAAACTTTTCCATCATCAGTTACGCCATCATTTTCAATATCAAGATGATCTTTGAGCGCTGAGAAAATTGCATCTCCACCCATCACTGCGCACAAAGTATTTGTGCACACTCCTACGTGGTACTCGCCCACTGGCTTACGCTTATATTGCGTATAGAAAGTGGCAACTGCCGATACTTCAGCAGTTTCAATGTCGAGAATCTTTGCAATAGTTTCGATGCCTTCATTTGTTACGTAACCAGAGACTGATTGCACGTAGTGAAGAAGTGGCATGATTGCAGAACGGCTACGTGGGTAGCGCTTAATGATTGATTGCATTACTTCGTGGTTAAGTGACATTAGCGATCTACTCCCCCCATAACAGGATCGATAGATGCAACAGCGCCGATGATGTCGGCGACCATTCCGCCTTCGCTCATTGCCGATGTAGATTGCAAATTATTAAATGATGGTTCGCGGAAGTGGACTCGATATGGACGAGTTCCCCCATCTGAAACAACATGAGCTGCAAGTTCGCCGCGTGGAGATTCGACGGCTGCATAAACCTGGCCAGCTGGAACTCTAAATCCTTCGGTAACTAACTTGAAGTGGTGGATGAGTGACTCCATTGAAGTTCCCATGATTTCTCGGATGTGATCAAGTGAGTTTCCAAGTCCATCAGCACCGAGTGCTAACTGTGCTGGCCATGCAATTTTCTTATCTGCAACCATCACTGGTTGTCCTTCGAGTTTGTCCAACTTATCAATTGCTTGTTCGATAATTCGAAGTGATTGCTCGAGTTCAGCCATACGTACTAAGAAGCGTCCATACACATCTGCTGTGTCTGCTGTGATGACATCAAATTCATAATTTTCGTATCCGCAGTAAGGCTGCATCTTGCGAAGATCCCAAGGAAGTCCAGCCGAACGAAGTACAGGTCCTGTGATTCCAAGAGTTGTACAACCCGCGAGATCCAAGTAGCCAATACCTTCAGTGCGCTTCATCCAGATTGTGTTACCAATAAGCAACTTTGCATTGTCGCCAAAATTCTTGCGAAGTGACTTAACAACTTCGCGTAACTTCACATTCATTCCCTCAGGAAGATCCTGAGAAACTCCACCAGGGCGCACATAAGCCATATTCATGCGAAGGCCGGTGATTTCTTCAAATGTATCAAGAACAATTTCACGGTCACGGAATGCAAAGAACATTGGAGCCATTGCGCCGAGTTCAAGTGCTCCTGTACCCAGTGCCACCATGTGTGAAGAGATACGGTTGAGCTCCATCATAAGAACGCGGATTACGGATGCGCGCTCTGGAACATCGTTAGTAATTCCAAGGAGTTTTTCTACTGCAAGACAGTAAGCAGTTTCATTAAAGATTGGCGACAAGTAATCCATACGAGTTGCAAATGTGACAGCTTGTGTCCAGTTACGGAATTCGATGTTCTTCTCGATTCCTGTATGCAGGTAGCCGATACCGGTTCTTACTTCAGTAACAGTTTCGCCTTCGAGTTCTAGAACTAAGCGAAGCACACCGTGAGTAGATGGGTGCTGTGGACCCATGTTAACGATGATGCGCTCTTCTTTAGATTCTCCAATTTCAGAGACAAGTGAATCCCAATCTCCACCAGTAACAGAGAAGACTGTTCCTTCTGTGGTTTCGCGTGAAGATGCGTATGGATCAAAGGTGGTAGTCACTGGTAGCTCCTACGATTTGATGGCGCCGGTGTTGTTGCACCTTTGTACTCAACTGAAATTCCACCGAGTGGATAATCTTTACGTTGCGGATGTCCGTCCCAATCATCTGGCATCAAGATACGAGTAAGACCGGGGTGGCCATCGAAGATGATTCCAAACATGTCGAAGGTTTCGCGCTCGTGCCAGTTATTTCCCGCCCAGATTTCAACAACTGATGGGATATGTGGATCAAGATCAGACGTTGCAACTTCTAAACGAATGCGTTGATTCTTTGTCATTGAAAGAAGTGGGTACAGCGCAACAAGCTCTGCACCGGTGCGCTCTGGATAATGAACTCCAGAGACACCCATGCACATTTCGAATTTCAGTTTGTCGCGAAGTACGTAAGCAACTTCAGGTAATCTCGTTTTCTTAATGTGCAAAGTTAATTCGCCACGGTCTACAACGACTCGTGTAATTGCATCGGCAAAATCTGGATATGCGCGCTCTAAATCATCAGCCACTTCATCAAAATATCCGCCAAATGGGCGTTCTGTTGAACCAGTTGATGCCGCTGTGCGAACAAGGCCGCCGTATCCTGAGGTATCTCCGGTGCCTGTAGCGCCGAACATACCTGTTTGATCTTCGCTCATTTAAGCCAGCAACCCCTTCGTTTGGATGTTGCCTAACTGATGGGTAGGAAGCGCGTTCATAGCAGCGAGTTCAACTTCTTTGATAACAGCTTCGCGATTAGGGCCAAGCTTTGTATCGCTAATGAGAGTGTGTAGCTTGATGATTGCATCCATCAACTGTTCTGGACGTGGTGGACATCCTGGAAGATAAATATCTACAGGAACAATGTGATCAACACCTTGCACAATCGCGTAGTTGTTAAACATTCCACCAGAAGAAGCACACGCACCCATCGAGATAACCCACTTTGGCGCTGTCATTTGATCATAAATCTGTCGAAGCACTGGCGCCATTTTTTGTGAAACTCGACCGGCGACAATCATGAGATCTGCTTGACGAGGGGACGCAGAGAAACGCTCCATGCCGAAGCGTGAAATATCGTGCTTTGGGGTTGAACCAAGTGCCATCATTTCAATGGCGCAACATGCGAGTCCGAAAGTTGCTGGCCAAAGAGAACTTTTGCGCATGTATCCCGCAAGGCCTTCTACAGTTGAAAGTAGAACACCGCTCGGTAACTTATCTTCTAGGCCCACTAGTTAAACTCCTTCAACGCTTTCAGCTCCATCAGTATTAATCCCATTCCAATCCGCCGCGACGCCATACATATGCAAACGCAACAAATACGGTGCTGATAAAAATTGCCATCTCAGCCAATCCGAAGAGACCTAACTGATCGAATGTAACTGCCCATGGATAAAGAAAAACAATTTCAATATCAAAAATAATAAAGAGCATTGCTGTAAGGAAATACTTGACCGGAAAATGTCCACCTTGAAGTGCTTGGGGCGAAGGTTCGATTCCGCACTCGTACGCCTGTTGCTTTGCGCGGTTATAGCGAGCCGGCCCCGTGACGGCTGCAATCGCAACGGAAAAAGCGGCAAAACCAAAGCCAATCGCGAAAATCACGATAATTGGGATATATGGATTTCCGCTCACGAGCGAAATTCTAAGCGGTTAATCAGAGCCGTGAAACAATTACGGCTTGCTGGCCTTGTGAACTGCGACAACTCCGCCTGTGAGATTACTCCAGGTGACATCTGACCATCCTGCCGCCGATATCTTGGCAGCCAGCGCGGATTGATTTGGCCATGCCCTGATGGATTCTGCTAGGTAAATGTAGGCATCAGGATTTGATGATGTCTTTGAGGCAATCGCAGGGAGCGCCTTCATCAGGTAATTGGTGTAAATGGTGCGAAATGGACCAAAGGTCGGGCTAGAGAATTCACAGATGACGATATGGCCACCCGATTTGGTGACTCTGAGCATTTCAGCGAGCGCCCGTTCGGTGTTCTGGGTGTTTCGAAGTCCAAAGGAGATAGTCACTAAATCGAATTCGCCATCTTTGAAAGGAAGATTGAGGGCATCAGCTTTGGTGAAGGCCAAAGCCGGGCGCGCTTTGCGGCCTGCAGCCAGCATGCCTTCGCTGAAATCAGCTGGGATTACATCCGCGCCGGCCTGTGCAAGGGGCTCAGAGCTCGAACCCGTACCCGCAGCCAAGTCGAGAATTTTCATGCCTGGGAGGGGGTTAATGATTTTTGTTGTGGCTCGGCGCCATGCCTTCGTGCGCCCAAGACTCAGTAGGTCGTTTACAAGGTCATAGCGCTTTGCGACCCCGTCGAACATTGCCGCGACTTCTTCAGGGTTCTTATCCATATTGGCGCGTGACATGCGCATATTCTCTCTGAGAGTAGGCTCTGGACACAACTTTTACTTCTTTGCAGATGAGAGGGCCTACCGATGTCGATTCAATCAGGATCACTGCGTGCAACTATCTTTCCTCACAGCACCGCTCTCACCCATGCTCTCTTTGTCGTAGGCGGGGTTGGCTTTATTACTCTGCTCGCGCAGATAGCTATTCCAGTGCCGGGTTCACCAGTGCCAGTGACTGGCCAAACTTTGGCTGTACTCCTTATCGGAACTACTTATGGCGCTCGCCTTGGAGTTCTCACTTTTGCAACATATCTTTTGGCCGGAATTGCAGGAGCGCCGATTTTTGCTCCCTCTGCAACCGCTGCAAATCATGGAATTGATCGCCTCCTTAGCGCAACAGGCGGATACCTGGTGGGAATGCTCGTTGCATCTTTAGTGCTCGGATACCTCGCTGACAAAAAAGCAGATCAGAAATTTAGAACTTCATTTCCAGCACTTCTATTTGGTGACGCAATTATTTTCACTTTCGGTTTGCTCTGGTTACAAGCTTCGCTAAATCTCACCTGGGCACAAACAATCTCTGCAGGATTCACTCCATTTATTCTTGGTGAGGCGATCAAAATTGCTATTACTGCAACTTCTCTTCCACTTGTATGGCGACGAATTTCACGCAGCCTGAATCGCTAAATGGTTGCACTTATCCCCGTCACCACTGCACGAATTGGTGAACATCTTCCGCTGCTAGAACTTCTGCCAGAAGCTAACCCTGTTTCGTGGGTGCGAAGCGGTGAAGGCCTTGTTGGCTGGGGAATACATGCAACTACAACTGTCTCAGGACGCGATCGCTTTGAAAAAGCGCGCGAGTGGTGGCATCAGCAACTTGAAACTTTCTCAGTTTCAAACTCTGTGCACGTAAGTGGAACCGGCCCAGTCCTTTTCGCATCATTTTCATTCGATCGCAACGATGAATCAGTACTTGTTATTCCACAAGTGGTGGTGGGCCAGAAAGGTTCGCAGTCTTGGATTACGTGGATTGGTTCGGCGCCACAGCCACATCTCAATGAAGTTCGTGACAACGCTTCTGGTGCACGTTTTGATTTTTCCGAAGGGACCTTCTCATCAGATGAATGGCAGAAACGAGTAGCTGAAGCCATCTCTAGAGTGGCAACAAATACCGTAGATAAAGTTGTTTTGGCACGCGATGTAATTGCAACATCTCAGTCTGAAATTGATGTTCGCCCGATACTGCGCAAGCTTGCCGATGAATATCCATCCACATGGACTTTTTCTGTAGACGGTCTCGTTGGCGCAACCCCTGAACTACTTCTCCGTCTTTCACGAGGCATGGTTACTTCTCGAGTTTTGGCTGGAACAATTCCAAAGACTGGCGATGATGAAAAGGATTTAGCGCTAGCTGCTTCATTGGCTCGTTCATCTAAAGATTTAGAAGAACACGAATATGCAGTTCGCTCAGTTGCCGAAGCTCTAGATCCGTTCTGCTCTTCTACAAACGTTCCTGAATCACCGTTTGTTCTGCACTTAGCAAATGTCATGCATTTGGCCACAGATGTCACTGGTGCGCTGGTTGAAACAAAACAGCACATTGATGCTTTCTCTTTGCTGAAGAGCCTTCATCCATCAGCAGCAGTGTGCGGAACTCCGCGCAATATCGCCTTTGACATCATTGATGAAATTGAAGGACTTAACCGCGGACGTTATGCGGGCCCTGTTGGCTGGATTGACTCAAGTGGTGATGGAGAGCTTGGGATTGCACTTCGTTGCGGACAGATTACAGATCACACAATAAGAATTTTTGCAGGCTGCGGAATTGTTGCTGGATCAGATCCCAAGAAAGAACTCGAAGAAAGTAATGCAAAAATGGTAGCGATGCGCTCTGCTTTGCAGGCCGACCAAAAATAGCGCCTTTTACTTGCGTGGCTTGCGGGTTACCTTTTTAGCTTTCTTGGGGGCTGCTGATTTCCGAGTCTTTGAATCTCGTTCAACGCTAACTTCTTCCGCACTTGCGTTAAGAATTTTAATTGCGTCCGAGACTCTGGAAGGTTTCATTTCACGCCGCACATGACAACATTACTCGTGGAGAAACTGTGAAGAACTAGGTTTCTACAATACCCCGGGGTTATCAATGGAAATCACCCCTGTTACTGACCCAGCTGGAATCAGTATCTCTACATTGAAGAGATGTTGTTATAAATCCCTTTAAGGAAATCCGCATTTGTATTTCTATCTGGTGCGTTGATAACGACAACGCTTAAGCCCGTGATTGGCTTGGATAGCTCGGTTATAAGTTCGCTCTGACTGGCGATAGTTGTGGCTGCAATCCCCATAGATTGTGCAATCTTTGCTGGATCTAGTCCGTGTGGTGTGCCGAATACTGTTTCGAATCCATCAACACCACGTTGGCTTAAAGTAGAGAAGATTCCTCCGCCATCATTGTTGATAACAAAAATCTTCAGATTAATCTCTGCTTTATGAATTAACCCGGTCAGATCGTGAAGAAATCCTAAATCTCCAAGAACAGCGATAGTTTCAGTTCTTTGAGATGCGATACCAAGAGCCGTTGAAATATTGCCATCAATGCCCGCAAGGCCCCTGTTGGCAAAGGTTTCAACGCCAGTTCTTGCTTCTGCAAAACCTTCTATATCTCGGATCGGACGAGATGAAGAGATAAATAGAGATGTGCCCATTGGTATTCCAGATGCGATTTCGCGAGCGATGAGTGCTTCAGACCATGTTGAGATATCTGAAATCAATTTAGATGTTCGCAGGGAATACTTTTTCCATGCTTCTGCATAGTCAGAATCCGGTTGGTTCACTTCGATAGCAGGCAGCTGAAGGAACTTCTGTGAAGCGCTCCTATCACTATCTACTGTGGCCATTCGTGGATCAATCGCGATTACTTTACGTGCGCACGCTATAAGGGAATTAACTGAGCGTGAAAGCGTTGTTCGTCCAATAACAACGACTGTATCTGGCGCTAGATCTTCAACAACTTTCCTGGATGTCAGAAAAATGCTTGCGTGTGAAATTGCATTACTAAAGCTAAGTGGATCTTCAGCAATCACTGGCCAGCCAAGTTCTTTTGCAAATGCAGTTACCGCATCAAGTGAAAAACCTGCACGGTCGTGGCCAATTACAAGTACACCCCTGGTTGATTTTGTGTAGAAAGTGCCTGGTGGCTTTCTTGTGAAAACTTTAGGAGCTGAAACTACAAGGTTGTCCAACCACTCATCGCTGTCGTCTCCAACAAGCGGTTCTTCGAATTGAATATTTAAGTGAACTGGTCCACTTTGCAAAGAGTTAAAGGGAAGGTCCATCGGATACGCAGTACCGGAAACATCTGCGAAATATCGAACTGCTTTACCAAAAATTCGTGCTTGCTCGGTTGTTTGATTCGCACCGGTTCTACGCAACGCAGCAGGGCGATCTGCGGTGAGTACTAGCAGCGGAAGATTGGTATGTGATGCTTCTAAAACAGCTGGGTGGTAATTAGCGACAGCAGTTCCACTGGTACATACAATCGGCACAGGACGACCTGAAGCCTTTGCGATTCCAAGTGCAAAAAATGCAGCAGTACGTTCATCAATTCTGATGTGTAGCTTTATCAATCCGCGTTTGTGGGCCGCATAAAATGCCAGCGATAGCGGAGCATTTCGAGAACCTGGTGAGATGACGACATCGGTAACGCCTGCTTCAAGAATTTGCTTAACGATGACGCGAGCTAGTTTTGTTGAGTCATTCATGAGATTAACTCTGCAGTCTTCATGACGCGATTCTTCCACCATTCATATCGTTCTGGTGCCACATCTAATCCGCCAAAACTAGGCTCGATCTCTTGTATTCCAATTTCCCCATTAACTATTGGCAACTGTGCGACGTCGTTGGCCAGTAAAGAACCAGTACCTAGTCCGCAATCAAAGTTCATCTCGGGAAACGAGGCAGCAAGAAGCAATCCATGATTTATTCCTACGGCACTTTCAAGAGCGCTAGAGATAACAACGGGGAGCTTGTGATGCTGGGCAAGTTTATGTGCGCGACTTATGCCCCCAAGTGGTTGTACTTTCAACATCAGGATGTCGGCTGCACCTTGGAGATTAATTGCAAACGGATCGAGTGCTTTTCGTAGGACTTCATCTGCGGCAATTGGAATATCTATCTTCAATTTTTCTTTGAGTTCGCGTAGCTCGCCGATAGTCGCACAAGGCTGTTCTACATATTCCAGCGGGCCAATGTTTTCGAAGATGGCAAGGAGATTTGTGATTGCCTCTTGTACAGACCAATTACCGTTGACATCGATACGAAGCTTTGCGTGTGGGCGCAAGGCCCTGACTTTCGCAAGGCGAGCAATATCTTCACTTAAGTTATTGCCAACTTTTACTTTAAAAGTATTCACACCAGGAAATGAATTAACTATGCCTTCAAGATCTGCTGCATCAGTAAGCGCTGGAATAGTGCCATTTACTTTAATTGATTGGCGAAAGAGCTCTGGACGGGGCTTGGTGGCAGCTTCAATTGCGGATGCTAACCATGGTGCAGATTCGCGAAAATCATATTCAAGAAAAGGTGAAAATTCGCCCCAGCCATATTCGCCTTTAAAAAGTGCAACTTCTCGAACGTTAATGCCACGAAAGTTTGTCTTCGTTGGCAGCGCAACTACACGCATACTTTCGAGCAGTGATTGATCCATAAATTAAGGTCTCAAACTTAGGGACGCCGCGGAAACTTTCCAAAATCTGGCTTGCGCTTCTCTTTATACGCATCGCGCCCTTCTTGTCCTTCTTCAGATAAATAGAAGAGCAGAGTTGCATCGCCTGCTAGTTGTTGAACTCCAGCAAGACCGTCATCTGCAGCGTTCATTGAAGCCTTAAGAAGTCGCAGTGCCATCGGAGAGTTTTGTAACATCTCGCGGCACCATGAAACTGTTTCTGCTTCCAACTCTTTCAGTGGGACGACTGTGTTGATAAGCCCCATCGATAGCGCTTCTTGCGCATCGTATTGGCGAGTAAGAAACCAAATTTCGCGAGCTTTCTTCTGACCAACACTCGCAGCCAATAGCCCCGAACCATAACCACCATCAAATGAACCAACCATTGGTCCTGTCTGACCAAACTTTGCATTATCTGCAGCGATAGAAAGATCGCAGACAACATGGAGTACATGACCGCCGCCAATTGCCCAACCAGCAATCATTGCAACAACTGGTTTTGGTGTGCGACGAATTTGAACTTGTAAGTCTAGAACGTTGAGTCTGCCGACGCCTTGTTGTGAAAGATTGTCATCGCCGAGATAACCATCATCTCCACGAACACTGATGTCTCCACCAGAACAAAATGCTTCATCACCTTTACCAGTGAGAATAATGACGCCAACTTGTGCGTTGTCGCGAGCCAAATCAAATGCAGACTTAAGTTCGATAATTGTTTGTGGACGAAATGCATTACGAACTTCTGGCCGGTTGATAGTTATCTTTGCAATGCCATCTGCAACTTCGTATGTAATGTCAGTAAATGATTCTCCGCCCGGACCTGTAACCCACGCAGGGATGGTTCGGTCACCAAAATCACGCTTAATAGGCTTGCTCACGATTCCTCCATTTGGTCTACGAGCGATAGCCTACGCGGGCAATGGAGCAGAACGCACAACGAGAACTTCGCACAGCCGATCCCGATTGGACTGTAAGCGAATTAATGGCGCATCTAGCGAAGGCACTTGCCTCAGATGGACCCGCCCTTTCATTCGGGGCGACCTCACTCACGCATGTAAGCGAGCCAATCAGCGTGGTCGTTGCAACAACAGGTAGCTCTGGAGTTTCAAAGAGCGTCGGGCTTTCTGCATCATCACTTCTTACCTCAGCTCGAGCATCACATAAATTCTTAGTGGCAGAATCTGGAAACTCCTGGTCATTGCTACTACCTCTTACACATATTGCCGGAATAAATGTATTGATTCGCTCACTTGAATTAGGTACTGAACCTACAGATCTTCGAAACTTCAAAGGTGAATATCCGCGAGTAGATTTCACAGCGATTGTGCCAACGCAACTCTTTCGAGCTATAAACGGCGATGAAAAATTGCTGAAACATCTCAAGGATGCAAAAACAGTTTTGGTTGGTGGAGCGCAATTGACTCTAGAGCTTCATCAACAAGCTAAAAATCTAGGCATCAATATTGTTACGACCTATGGCATGACAGAGACATCAGGTGGGTGCGTGTACAACGGCATTCCTTTAGATGGAGTTGAGATTATGACAACACCAGAAAAGGTGATTGCCATTAAAGGTTCTGTCGTTGCCAAGACTTATCTTGGAGCAGAATCTTCGTGGGAATCAAAGATGAAAGATGGCTGGTTTTTAACTTCAGATATTGGCAGATTTGAGAGCGGAAAATTAATTGTCGAAGGAAGAAATGATGACATTCTCATTTCTGGTGGTGAAAATATTTCATTAGGCGCAATTGACAGTGCTCTCCATAATCAATTTCCTGGCCAGTCGTTTGCTGCATTTGGCATCAAAGATTCACAATGGGGAGATGCCTTGCATGTTGCAATATCTGGCAGTGATTCTGTGAGTGAAGAAGCAGTTAATGACTTCTTAGTGCAACAATTTGGTGCAGTAGCCAAACCCAAAGGTTTCTTATTCCTGACTGAGTTGCCACTTATTGGAATTGGTAAAGTTGACCGCAAACAACTTGTAGATCTACACAGGGAGGCATCGAATTAAGATCTGGATCCAAGGAGCTCGCCCCCGTACATTGCCGGCGGCCATAGCACCCGTAGTTGTAGGTACCGTATTGGCGGGCGCTCAATGGAAGCCACTGCAAGCATTTCTTGCCCTCTTTGTAAGTCTTTCACTTCAGGTTGCCGTTAACTATTCAAATGATTACTCGGATGGAATTCGTGGAACCGATGACAATAGAGTTGGACCAGTTCGGATAACAGCATCAAAGTTGGCATCTGCAGAATCCGTAAAGCGCGCAGCGATTGTTTCTTTCACCCTTGCTTCAATGGCTGGGCTAGTACTTGCTTACCTATCTTCATATTGGGTTATTGCTCTTGGTGTCGCATCAATTGCAGCTGCTTGGGGTTACACAGGTGGAAAGAACCCTTATGGATACAAGGGTTTAGGCGAGATGTCAGTCTTTATCTTCTTTGGTGTCGTTGCCACCGTGGGTACGTACTATGTACAGACTCTTGAAATTTCTTGGCATGCCTTTACAGCCTCTGTTCCGATGGGAGCACTTTCTTGCTCTTTACTTGCAATAAATAACATTCGAGATAGACAAGAGGATGAATTAGTTGGAAAACGCACTCTGGCTGTTCGACTTGGTGATCGCGGCTCTAGAATGTTTTTTGTCTTCTTGATTGCCGCTACTTATGTTTTCGCCCTGCTCTCTGGAAGTGCCTGGACACTCCTTACATTTCTTACGCTTCCGCTGGCGCTGCCTCTGGTACGAAAAGTACATAAAGGGGCATCTCGCACAGAGCTCATCCCGCTCTTAGGTGCGACCGGTAAACTCCAATTAGTGTTCGCAATTATTTTCGCAGTATCCCTAGCTCTATAAACGATTACACTTAAGCCATGATCAAATTACAGGGATTCCTTCTCATCCTCTCTCTGGCGCTTACTCTTTACACATTTATCGATTGTGCGCGACGTGATGAAACGGAAATTCGCAAACTGCCTAAATGGGGATGGCTCTTAGCAATCCTACTGACAGGCATTTTTGGTCCAATTGCATATTTGGTAATCGGAAGAAAACCGATGAATTTAAAGCCAAAGAATCTGAAGAAGCGCATCTTGCCTCCGGATGATGATCCTGATTTCTTACGTGGTCTGTAAAGTTTAAAGACCTGAGTACGTATGCTTTCCGGTTCCCCAGACATTTACGTATACGTAATTAAATAAGAAAGTTGATCCAGCAAAAATACATAACCACGCAGCTCGACGACCACGCCAACCAACTGTGACGCGTGCATGTAAGTAAGCCGCATAGGCGACCCAAGTGATAAATGCCCAGGTTTCTTTTGGATCCCATCCCCAATATCTGCCCCATGCGCTCTCTGCCCAAATAGCTCCTGCAATTACTGCAAATGTCCAAAGTGGGAATACGAATGCAACTAACCGGTATGAAAGCTGATCAAGTACTTCTAAATTGGGAAGTCTACGAAGCCAGGCTGGTCTTCCACCTTTTCTCTCAAGATTATCTAGATACAGATAAGCGCCAGCAATAACATTTGCGAGTAAGAAGACGCCACCTGAAATAATTGCTGCAACTACGTGGATGACTAACCAAGTTGATTTAAGTGCAGGAACTAGTGGCGCACTGTCGCGATAGAGCAACGTGATTGCGGTTCCAAGAGTCAGTAGTACTCCTAGTGAGATAAAGAGTCCAAGCCAACGAAGGTCATACTTGCGAAGGGCTATGAGATAAGCGCCGGTAAATGCGAGTGCTCCAGTAATTGAGAATTCATACATATTTCCCCAAGGGACATGTCCGTTAGAGATTCCTCGGGCAATCACTCCAGCAAGAAGTAGCAGAAATCCCAGCGCCATCAACGCAGTTGCAATGCGAGCTGCGCGTTCTGTCCGTTTGTAATCCAGAGTCTTTGTCATCAGATTTCCGTCAGTAGAGTCAGCATTTTCTGGAGTACGGACAGCAAATGCCGTCTCAAATGCGTGAGAGATAAATGAAATGCTAAATACAGCCATCGCCGAGTAGACAAAATAATTTGAAACATATGCCCACGTGGTCTGCATTACTTCTCTCCCTTAATCGCTCTTATGAATTTATCAATCTCGTTCTCTAAGCCAGGTGCGCTATTTTTTGCTAGTCCAGCAACTTCAATTCGTTCACCATCGATACGAATCCAAATTCTGCGTCGACGACCATATAGCGAAGTCAGCAGCCCAAGGATGGCAAGAATACCTCCGGCTAAGGCAAAACTCTTTCCGGGATCTCGAACCACCTGCAGGTTGACCCACGGAACTACTGTTTCCAATGTTATTGAGCCACCTTCATATTCATATGTTTCGCCGGGTTTAACTGAGCCCAAACCAATTTGTTTAAGGTTCGTTGTATCAATTTTGTAGATTGATTGAGGAATTCCGGAATCTAGGCCGAGATCGCCCTCCCAGATTGAGAATAGAAGTTTGGGATCTAGCAGTTCTGGATAAATGGAGATTGATCCCTGTGAAGTGGTCCTTGAATTAGTCGGGAGAAATGAAGCTACAAACCCTACGGATGGTTTGGCATCTGGAACTTTTATTGAGCCGATAGATCGTAAGTTTCCATCTTGTGGCAAGAATGGAACAGGTCCCTGAAACACAACGTTCTGGAGTGAATCTCTCACAGTAACCACTGGGCTATATCCGTTAGCTTGTAAATAGACTCTTGTGTGTCCAAAAGTGAGTGGTTTGTTCACTTTCAAAATCTCTTGCGATGACTTGCCGTCAATCTCTGCCGTAACCCAAGCAGTGTAATCCTGAGGAGAGCTGGTCTTTGGGTCATATTTTGCATCAAATTTATTTACTTTAATCTGAAATGGACTCAGTGAGCCATCGTTCGATAACTTACCAAAAGCGAGCGTGTCATAGGAAGTTGGAACACTGATAAAGCGTTCACCAACATTGATGATTGCTTCTCCGCGCATACCAAACAATGACCCAAAACTAACGCCGATGAGAACAAGAATCAATGAAAGGTGGAAGAGAAGATTCCCAGTTTCTCGTAAATAACCTTTTTCGGCAGAAATTGTCTCTGCATCTACCCTTACTCTAAATCGATTTTTTGCAAACCAACTGTTTGCGCGATTCATTGATTCTTGTGAGCCGTGAAATTCCTGAAAATGTGATAACCGATTGAGATTCTTTGGAGTTGCTGGCGGCTTCGCCAACATCGATTTGTAGTGCTCAACACTTCGTGGAAGCACGCATCCAATAAGTGAAATAAAGAGAAGTATATAAATCGCACTAAACCAAGGTGATCCATAAACATCAAATAGCGAGAACCTGTCATACCAGATTGCTAAATCTCGGTCTGATTTAAAGAACTCTCTGACTGCAATTGGGTTAGTTAGGCGTTGCGGAATCAATGAGCCCGGAATTGCAGCGACTGCCATCAACATCAGTAAAATAAGTGCAGTTCGCATACTTGTGAGCTGTACCCATGCATAACGCATCAGGGCGAATGCACCTAGTTCGGGAACTTCTATCTGTTTGCTCATCAAATCACCGGGCTAAAATCTGAAATCATTGACCTCAGCGAAATCATGAGATCTCCCCACACACCAGATACTTGAAGCACGCCAATCAGAATAAGGAATACGCCTCCAGTTTGAGAAATGAATTTGCCTCGCTTTACCAAAAACTTTCGAAGCGGTTCTGACTTATCAAAATAGATTCCTGTTGCTATAAATGGAAGCCCTAACCCAAGGCAATAGCCAAAGGAAAGTATTGCTCCTCGTACTGCACTTGATTCTTGGAAAGCGAGTGTTTGCACAGTTGCAAGTGCAGGTCCTATGCAAGGAGTCCAACCAACTCCAAAGAGGAATCCTAAAATCGGTGCGCCAAGTAGTCCTCCAGATGTGGATACTTTAGGTTTTATAGTGGGCATCATCGGAAATGCACCTAAGAAAATAACTCCCATTAGGATTGTGAATACCCCAAGGGCTCTTGTAATGATTTCTTCATTTGCTGCAACTTCAGATCCAAGTTGACCAAAAAGTGCTCCATATGAAATATAGAGAGCGCTAAATCCAAGTACAAAGAGAAGTGAACCAAGAAAGACTCTCCCTCTGGCACGCGAGAATCCTGCAGCAAAAGCTAGATAGCCTGGCACTAAGGGAAGTACGCAAGGAGATAAGAATGAAATGATTCCAGCGAATACCGCAAGAGGAAAAGCTGCAAGCATGAACCCGCTCAGGATTTGTTCAACTATGAAATTAGTCATTCGGATAAAACCTTCTCAATTACATCTTTGAGTGATCCCACCGTTACTGCCCCTGAAATTCGGGCAGCAACTTTTCCTGACTTATCAATTACAACTGTCGAAGGAATTGCATTTGCTGGAAGTGATTTCCTGAATCCTGCCAGAATCGAATCATCAATCAGTGTTGGGTAAGGAACGTCTCGCTTTCGCACAAATGCCTCTGCATTGACTGGATTATCTCGAGTTAAGATTCCAATGAACTCGACCTCTGGATAGGCACGAGCAGCTGCCGATAGCGCTGGCTCTTCAGCTCGACATGGGGAGCACCAGGATGCCCAGACATTAACAACTGCAATTTTTCCACCATCAAATTTGTATTGAGTTCCGAGCAAAGTTAGACCAGAAATTGAAGGTGCTTTCACGCGGTCACTCGATTTAATATAAGTAACTGCTCCATCGCCAGAGATAAAACTCTCCTCGGCCTTTGAAGCTCCGCCGTTACTGCACCCTGTAAGCATCACCAGTGCGAAGAATGCAGCAAAAAATCTTTTCATATCATTTCTTTGGTAGAAGGTGTTTTGCGGGTTCTGAATATGAAGTGCCTGAAATCATTCCATCTTCATCGAAGTGAACACTTGTTACTGATGCAAGGGTGCATTCGCGCTTACGTGGGTCGTGGAGTAAGCGGCGCCCTTCAATTGCACTTCTTAAAATCCAAATCGGTAATTGATGTGAAACGACGATTGCATCTTTTGCACCTGCCGCTTTCTTTGCATCAAAAATTGCTGCGAGCATTCTAGAGATTTGCTCCTCGTAAGGCTCTCCCCAAGAAGGTTTCCATGGGTTATACAAATGTTTCCACGCCGCAGGATGCCGCAGAACTCCACTTCCAAATTCGAATTTCTTTCCTTCAAAAATGTTTGCGGCTTCAATCAACTTTTCATCTGTCGTTATTGGGATTCCATGTACTCGCGATATTGGAGCTGCAGTCTCTTGAGCTCGCTGTAACGGAGAAACATGCAACGCACCAAGATCTAATGACTTCGACCATTGACCAATAACTTCTGCCATCTCTTGACCACGTTGAGAAAGTCTCCAGCCAGGTTGCCTTCCATAAAGAATTTTTTCAGGATTCTCTACCTCACCGTGGCGAATTACATGGACGCTTTGACTCATGCCCCTAATCATAAAGCGTCCATTTCTGCCCCTTATCGCTAGGGTAGTGACATGGCACTCACCTCACGTAGAGCAGCCTTTTTCGATGTAGATAACACCCTCGTTCGAGGTTCGACTCTCTACTTTCTCGGAAGAGGCATGTACCAACGTGGATTCTTTACCAAAGCAGATATCTCTCGATTCGTTGTAGCAAATTTACGTTTTCGCATGACCGGAACTGAGAAGAAAGAAGTTATTGAGAAATTTCAAAATGCAGCCACAGATTTTATTGGCGGGCATAAAGTTGAAGAGATTAAGAAAGTAGGAGAAGAAATCTATGACGAATTCGTCTCCCCAAAACTCTGGCAAGGAACTTTTGAAATTGCGAAATCGCATTTAGATAAAGGTGAAGAAGTGTGGCTCGTTACTGCAGCTCCGCAAGATATGGCAAACATAATCGCGCAGCGACTCGGATTAACTGGAGCCCTTGGAAGCAAAGCGTGCATTGAAGATGGAACCTACACAGGTGAGTTAGAAGGAAAACTACTTCACGGAATGGAAAAGGCTGTTGCAATTCAGAATCTTGCCAAAGAGCATGGATTCGATCTTCAGGAATGCTATTCATATTCAGATAGCCACAACGACATTCCTTTACTCCAAGCAGTAGGAAATCCCTGTGCAATTAATCCTGATGCAATCCTTCGAATTCGCGCCCTCGCTGAGGGTTGGCCAATTCATGATTTCCGTAAAGCAAGATTTGTAAATCGATTACTCGGACCCGCAGTGAGCAGAATCGCTGCTGCTGTCACCTACTTAGTCCCGCGCAAACGCTAACTCGATTAGCACGAGGACCTCACTTACGGCTATCGTTGGCAGGTTATGGAAATTCGTTCCTATGCCGATTATTTGCGCACACTCGATGATGCTGCGCTTATCGCCATGTTCACACATCGCCCTGATCTTGTAACGCCAGTTCCACCTGATATAGCAAGTTTGGCAGTCAGGGCATCATCTGCTCCTAGTCTTGCAAGAGCTGTTGATGCCCTAAACAAGTGGCAACTACAAGTACTAGAGGCCTGTGCGGTTCTCACTGAACCGTTCTCAGATAAAGAGTTAAGTGCGGTCACTGATAAATCTGCGCTCTTTCTACTTTCCGGATTTATCGAACGTGGAATTATCTATCAAGATAAAGATGGCTATCGACTTCCAAATACCTTGCGAGAGGTTCTCGGAAATGAAATTGCCGGATTGGGACCTGCTTCATTAGGACAACTCAAGTTAAAGAAACTAGATGATGCTCCAGCTTCAGCGAAGAAAGTTCTCGATGCGATGTTGTGGGGACCCCCACGTGGTGCAATTTCAGATATTAAGAAACCAACTGCCGGAGTGCAATGGTTGCTCGATGAAAAATTCTTGATTCCGTTTAATCAACAGACTGTTGTGCTCCCACGTGAGGTTGCAATCTATCTTCGTGGAAATAAAGTTCATCGTGAACTTGAAAGTGTGATGCCCGAGATCTCCGGAACTTCTAGGAATTCCAAGAACGTACAGCTTGCAGCCATCGCAAATATCACAACCTTCTTGCGCTGGACTGAGGAAGTGCTTAATTTCTGGGCACAGGAACCCGCAACTGCCCTGAAATCAGGTGGACTGGGCGTGAGAGAACTTAAGGAACTTTCGTTACATCTAGGTGTTGATGAAAGTTGCGCAGCTTTTGTAGCAGAGGTTTCATACCTTGCTGGGCTTCTGACTATTGACCCTGATGACAAGATACTTCCAACTCACCAATTCGATCTATGGCTTACACAAAGTGCTGCGGTTCGTTGGCAGTTGCTGGCAGCAACATGGCTTTCTTCATCACGAATGTCAGGGCTAGTTGGCAAAGAAGGTCAGAAAAATACTGCGCCACTCGGTCCTGAACTCGATAGATCTCTCGCTGCAAGCACTCGTCGCATAGTTCTCACTTTGTTAAAGGAGTGCTTGGATCGCGCACCGGAATTAGATAGTTTGTACAAGGCTGCGCAGTGGATTGCACCAAGTAAACGCTCTGGTGGCCTTGCCCAAGATTATGTTGCATGGACTTTGCGTGAAGCAGAATGGCTTGGGATTACAGGTCAAGGACAAATATCTCTCTATGGAATTGAATTTCTAAACGGTGGTGATAATTCATCAATAGATGCAGACCTTCCAAAAGCTGTAGACCACATTCTTATTCAAAGCGATAACACCGCTATTGCTCCTGGGCCATTGGAGCACGAGATTGCACAAGAACTTGCACTTATTGCTGATATCGAATCTCGAGGAGGCGCAACTGTTTACCGATTCTCAGAGAGCACTATTCGTAGAGGTTTAGATCACGGACGTACCGGAGAAGAGATAAGTAAATTTCTAAAAAAGAAATCTAAAACTCCAGTGCCTCAGCCGCTTGAATATCTCATCGCAGATGTAGCAAAGAAACACGGAAAGCTAAGAGTTGGAAATACATCATCATTTATTCGCTGTGAAGACCCAGCGCTCATTTCCCAAATCATTGGAGATAAAAGGTTAGAAATTCTAAGTCTTCGCAAGATTGCACCTGAAGTAATCATTTGTGGTCATGATGCTGCAGAGGTAATGAGTATCTTGAGAAGCTGCGGTTATCTACCCGCAGCCGAAGATTCCCGCGGATTGTTACTCAGTGGCCCACGCATTCAGCGAGCGCAAACCAAAGCACGTCCTCCTAGAATTATTGGAGAGATAGACATACCTGATGAAATTCAGATTGACGGTGCACTGAGGGCACTTCGTACAGGAGAGAAATCAAGTCGCAAACAAAGCACAATGCGCAACATTGCTACCGAAGCGCTAGGTTCGCTGCCACGCACAACCGCCAATGAAACTCTTGATCTTCTCGTTGATTATCTACAAAACCAGCCTTCAACTTCACTCTCCATTGGATATGCAGATAACAATGGTTTGGTTTCACATCGCATCATCGATCCGCTAAAACTCTCTGCGGGCTCACTCGTTGCGCGAGATCATGCCACTGGCGAAGTACAGACCTTCAGAATTGCTCGAATTACAGGGGTGGCAGCGCTATGACAAGCGAGAAGACACCTAAATACGGCAGACTTGAGCCTATGTTGGCAGCCCTGGAAGCACTTGTTCGCTGTGAATCTCCAAGCGATGATCTTGCTGCGTGCCGCTCTGTAGTAACTCTTGCAAGTGACATTGCAACGCGAGTGCTCGGTGTTCCTGCACAGATAAAAGAGATTGAGGGCCGACCGGTTTTCTGGTGGGGTGCTGAGCAACCTGATGTTGTTGTCCTTGCACATTTAGATACCGTCTGGCCAATTGGTTCATATAAGCCATTGTGGGAAATAGATGGAGATGTATTACGTGGTCCCGGAACGTTCGATATGAAAGCTGGATTTATTCAGGCGCTCTACGCCCTTAAAGGTATCGAAGGCTCTGTTGCACTTATTGCGACAACAGATGAAGAAACTGGAAGCCACGCTTCCAAGGCGATGATCAAAGATATTTCTTCTCGCGCTAAGGCAGTCCTAGTTCTTGAAGCTTCGCTGGATGGAAAAGTGAAAACTGGTCGTAAAGGGACCGGCATGTATCAAATTAAAGTACATGGCCTTGCATCACATGCAGGCTTAGAGCCAGAAAAAGGAGTTAACTCAACTACCGAAATCGCTCATGTAATTTTGAAACTTTCATCACTAGAGAATTCAGAGTTTGGGACAACAGTTGTCCCAACTTTGCTTTCCTCAGGCAACACAACAAATACTGTTCCTGATCTTGCAGTTCTCGATATTGATGCACGCTCTTTCTCTCAGGCAGAACTAGAGCGAGTAGATCGTGAGATTAAATCTTTTACAGCACATAACCCTCAAGCGCGTTTAGAAGTTACTGGTGGATTAAACCGTCCACCGTTACAGCCATCATCAACTGAGGCTCTCTATAAACGTGCTGAGAAAGTTGCTGCTTCACTTGGAATGGCTCCTCTTGGTTGTGCTGAAGTCGGTGGCGCTAGCGACGGTAATTTTGCTGCTGCTGCTGGTGCACAAGTATTAGATGGATTAGGTGCAGTCGGAGGCGGCGCACACGCTCCACACGAGTGGGTCAAAGTTTCTTCGATGCAAGAGCGCAGCGATTTCTTACATGCATTCATTAAGGATTTGCTCTCGTGACCGATGGACCATTGATTGTTCAAAGCGATAAGACTCTTCTATTAGATGTCGATCATGTTCTATCCACCGAATGTCGTCGCGCAATTGCTCCCTTTGCTGAACTTGAACGCTCCCCTGAACATATTCATACATACCGCTTAACTAATCTAGGTCTCTGGAATGCTCGCGCTGCAGGCCACGATGCAGAATTAGTGATTGATACCCTCATAAAATATTCGCGTTACGCAGTCCCGCATTCACTTCTTGTAGATATTGCAGAGACGATGTCCAGATATGGACGCCTTCGCCTAGAAGCTGATCCGATACATGGGCTGATTTTGGTCACTACCGACACTGGCGTACTCGAAGAGGTTATTCGTGCAAAGAAGATAGCGCCCCTACTCGGAGTTCGAATTGATAAAGAAACTATTGCAGTACACCCAAGCCAGCGCGGCCAGATAAAACAATCATTGCTACGCCTAGGTTGGCCGGCTGAAGATTTTGCAGGCTATGTAGATGGCCAAGCGCATGAAATTGCACTGAAGCAAGATGGCTGGAAGATTCGCCAGTATCAGGAACATGCTGCAGAAGGATTCTGGCACGGTGGTTCGGGAGTAGTAGTCCTCCCATGCGGTGCTGGAAAAACTATTGTGGGCGCGGCAGCAATGGCACATGTAAAAGCGACGACTTTAATTTTGGTAACAAACACTATTGCTGCACGTCAATGGCGAGATGAACTGCTTAAGCGCACAACACTTAACGAAGATGAAATTGGTGAGTATTCGGGTGCAAAGAAAGAAATTCGCCCGGTAACTATCGCAACGTATCAGGTGATGACAAAGAAGAAGAATGGTGTTTACGCACACTTGGACCTCTTCGATACTCACGACTGGGGACTCATTATTTACGATGAAGTTCACTTATTACCTGCGCCAATCTTTCGCTTCACAGCCGATATTCAATCTCGCCGCAGACTTGGTCTCACTGCAACTCTTGTTCGCGAAGATGGAATGGAGGGCGAAGTCTTCTCTCTCATTGGTCCAAAACGTTTCGATGTTCCATGGAAGGAAATCGAAGCTCAGGGGTACATCGCACCCGCTGAATGTATTGAGGTGCGCGTAAATCTCACTGAGGCAGAGCGACTTGCATATGCAACTGCCGAGCCAGAAGAGCGCTATCGCTATTGCGCAACAACGCGAACCAAACGCAACATAGTTGAGGAAATTGTCGCTCACCATGCAGGTGAACAAATACTTGTTATCGGGCAATACATAGACCAACTTGATGATTTATCAGAAACTCTTGGCGTGCCTGTTATTAAAGGTGACACTCCTCAGAAAGAACGTGAACGCCTTTATGCAGCTTTTCGAACTGGTGAAATTACATGTCTTGTAGTTTCAAAAGTGGCTAATTTTTCAATTGATCTACCTGAAGCAACAATTGCAATTCAGGTATCTGGAGCATTTGGTTCCAGGCAAGAAGAGGCGCAACGTTTAGGAAGAATTCTTAGACCAAAATCTGACGGAAGAAGTGCAAAGTTTTACTCTGTAGTTTCAAGAGACACAATCGACCAGGATTTTGCACAGAATCGCCAACGCTTCTTAGCTGAGCAAGGTTATTCATACAGAATTATCGACGCTGACGATGTCTTTCAAGGGAAGTTCTAAACCTGGTTTCATCTACTTTATAGAAATCATGATGTTCGCCATCAATGTGGATTACAGGAACTTCATTACCGTATAACTTCTCTAATTCTGAATTACCATCAATTAATTTTATTTCAAGATAAAAATCCAATTCTCTACTGAGAATTTCAAGTGAATTTTCAGCGCTCTCACAAAGATGGCAGCCTTGGCGAGAATAAACCGTGACTGTAGTCATGACTGCATTCTCTCATCCTGATAGCGTTAGGCGCTATGAGAGGCCTACAGCGCAGAGCGGTTATCGCTCTCACATCGCTTACTCTCCTCATCTCTCTTGCTTCACCGATACAGTCGCAAGCGCTTTCAAATTTTAAAGTAGCTCCCTCAACTGTATGGGGTCATATCTATGCAGGTCCTGCAGCTGCAACTGCACAGACCCGTTCGCCAAAAGTTTTCTACCTCGAACAAAAATCCAAATTTGTCGTCAACTATAAGAATTTTCCAGAATGGGCGAAGAAAGACTTCCAAGCTGCCGTAGATGTTTGGAGTGCAAACTTCTCTTCTAAGGTTCCAATAACAATCGATGCAAGTTGGATTCGCTCAACTTCAACTTCAATCCTTGGAAGTGCTCGTCCCGGAAGTTACTACGCGGGCTTTGACGGGGCGCCAGATGCAAGCCTCTGGTATCCGTCGGCCCTTGCTAACGCACTGGCAGGTAAAGATTTAGATCCCAATAATCCTGAAATGGTGATTCAGGTTAATTCGTCAGCAGGTTGGAATACTAGAAATGATGGCGCACCGCGATTAACAGAGTACGACTTGCAATCTGTTTTCTTACACGAAATGGGCCATGGCTTAGGTTTTCTATCTACCGATTCTTACGATTATTTCTTTGGCTACGGAAGTATTGAACAACCAACGCCATACAGTGCTTATGCACAACTTCCAGATGGCCGCAGACTTTCTGACCTGCCTTCTCCATCAATTGAACTCGGTAAGGCGCTCACTTCAACCTTGGTGTGGTCTGGTGCACTTGGAATCGAAGCAAACGGTGGGACTAAACCGCTCTTGTACACGCCTAGTAGATATGAAGAAGGTTCTTCAGTAAGTCATCTTGATGAAGCAACGTATAAGAATTCCGAGCTAAATCGAATCATGACTCCTAATTTGGATGCAGGTGAAATTTTTCGGGAGCCTGGCCCACTTTTACTCGCGATGATGGAAGATATGCGTCGCAAGCCGCCTTTGGGTTTAGCGGTTGGAATTCCTCAAGCCGTTCGTAATGCATCCGCTTTGATTTCTGATTCAGCAGCAATAGTTACCTTTGATCCCCCTGCTAATGCACGAACATCACAGGTGAGCTTATACACGGTGCGTAATTTAAAGACTGATGAAATTCAGAGTTCAACTACTTCGCCAATAACCTTTGCTGGACTCAAAAATGGCACCAGCTATTCATTTAGCGTGATCGCTTCGAATTCAAATGGATCCTCTGATGCAGTCATTACCGCGCCAATCACTCCGCAAAAATCATGGCAGAGATTCGTTATTGATAATGAATCTGATGCGCAGCGTATGACAACGATAACCTTTAACAAGAAACCAACAGTTCTTTACTCAGATTCCACTAGCGGTCGGTTAAAAATCGCAATGTGGGAAGGCAAGAAGTGGAGAAAGTTAACAATTGACGGTGCAGGTGGATCTTCTCCACGAACAAAGAGCCCAATCACTGGTCCAATTTCTGCATGTGTAAATGGATCAGGTACGACGCAAACCCTTCACGTTTTCTACTCCGAGAGCAAAGAGAAAGATCTGCACTACGCAAGCTACGACGGCAAGAAATTTACCTACGAGATTGTCGATGGCAATGGAACATCAGTAAATGACTACAAAGACCCACTCCGCTTTAGAACTGCCAGTGATGTAAGCATTTCAAATGCATGTGTAGCCACTACCGCCGGTGTGCAAGTTTTCTATCGAGACGAGAGCCAAGGAATTCTTCTAGGAGCTTCACGGCTAAAGAGTGCAACTAAGTGGAATTACGAACTTATCGATGGAGATCGAAAGACAGATGGCAGAAGTATGGGAGATGTTGCCTTCCATCTTCGGGCTGCATACAACGGGCGAAAGACCTACGTTATTTACGATTCCGTTCTCACAATAAACCAGAGAAAACAAGCTACATCTGGAGAAGTTCGTGTTGCATCTCGAGACACATTCTCAAATTCTCCTTGGACATACTTCAACCTTGATGCTTCGGGAGCAGATGCACCCATGACTGGTTACGACATTTCCATTGCAAAGAACATCAATGGCTTGTTAGCTACTTGGCTGATTGCTGCTCCCGCAACTATGCCTAACGCGGCGAAGATACGTTGGAGTTACATTCAAGCAGTTCCTACTCAAAGCGTTGCGACTACCGAAAATTACGGAGCTCCTACAAGATTCCTCACTACAGATGGCACCGCTACTGCATTTAATTGTGCCAACAGACTGTGCGTACTTGATCAGTCAAGGAGGACTCCTACGATTTCCTTGGTTTCAGCAGATGAGAATTTAAAAGGAATAGCGTCTGGGTGGATAGTCATCGACCGGGTTAGATATTTAGTTGCTGGATATAAAGGTCAACTATCTATGTTCAGGCCATAGCCTGAGCCATTTTTACTTCGTTACTTTGAATACCGCGACAGTTTGATCCACTGATTTAGCCAGACCCACTACACCAAGTTCTTTTGAATATGAGAGTGCAAATGGTGATGAGAGATCAGAAATTCCAGAGGCAGCAGTAATAATTCCTTTTGAATCGAAAGTCAGCAGAAGCAGTTGACTCTTAGTGGGCTTCCACCCGGTGAGAGATTTGACCGCCGAATTAGAGTTTAAAGCTGCATAAGAATTCTTTCCCGCACTCAGTGCAAGAGATTCTCCAGTAGATGGAATACGAATTGTCCATGTTGGCACAAATGCAGAGTTAAATTTTGTGATTGCACTTTCCACAACTTTTCCAGATTTCACATAGCCAGATAAAAGTAGATTTGAATCAGAGCTCAGCCAAGCGCGATCACCTTTTGTAATCGAGCTCCTTACTACTGATGTTATCGATCCGGACTTACCTACCTTCATCAGAATGCCATCTCGCTTTCCTGCAAGATTCTTCCCACCTAATTTCTCGGTGCTGGCACCGAAAAGATTTGATGTTGAATCTGTATTTCTCACCACTGTGTTAATCACAGTCTTGGATGTACCTACAAAATACATCTTGCTAAATGCACCAGATTGATTTGCCGTGATAAGAAATGGTCTTCCCGAAAACTGACCGACGATAGAAATTCCTGATGTATTTACTGAAATGCCATTAACAAGCCCTGGCTCGGATAACTCCTTGGAATAAGCAGAAATGAGTTCGCCGAGTGGAGAGAGCTTCCACACTGTCAGAACGCGCAGATCTTCGCGCATATCGGGGTAATCCTCGGCAACGACCCCATCTGGATTCTCTGCGGTCGCGGTTGCGGTTTCGGTTGCAGTCGCGGTTGAACTCTCTATGGAGTTTTTAACTGATGCAAATCCTGCAAGCCAGATATTTCCAGCGTTATCTGAAGTAACAGCAGAAGCAATTTCTTCCTGCTGGGACTCAATTTTTTTCTGCCAGATTGCTGTTCCTGATGTATCTAGAGCTGAAATTGAGATCTGTGCGGTTGGAGAATCTACATTTGAAATAAGAATTATCGACGAGCCACTCGCAGTCAATAACTCGGCATCTGGTGCGCTTACTAGTTTTTCAATTTTCTTCACTGCAATGTTCTTCTGTACCGCATGAGCCGGAGTCAAAAAACTCATCGTTAAAACAAGAAGGAGTGCCGTCTTTTTCATTACTGCGCAAGCTCTTCTGATCGTCGTGCTGAAGCCGCCATTGCCTTGGCAACAATCTCAGAAATTCCGGCATCGTTAAATACTGCAAGCGCTTCTGCAGTTGCCCCTTTCAGGCTCGTAACTTTCTCGCGTAGACGTGTTGGGGTTTCACCAGATTCATCAAGTAAGGCGGCAGCTCCAACGATGGTTTGAATAGTGAGAGTCGTTGCATCTTCTCGAGAAATTCCAAGTGCGACAGAACCATCAATCATTGCTTCTACAAATCTAAAGAAATATGCCGGACCTGATCCGCTTGTTCCGGTTAAAGCATTCTGTAATTCTTCTGGGATTTCAATTGACTTTCCTGTCGCAGAAAGTAGTTGATCGATGAATTTCTTATGAATCGCACTCACGCCGCTAGAGAGAGAGTATCCGGCCATGCCTTGCCCAATAAGTGTGGGTGTATTTGGCATCACGCGAGCGATTGATGAATGTCCCTTGAGCCCTTCTGAGATTCCAGAAATAGTCTTGCCTGCGAGCAACGATAAAACCAGAGTCTCTTTACGAAGGCTCGGTTGAATCTGAGGCATCAGATCTGTAAGTCCTTGGGGTTTGATGCCAAGAATGAGTACATCTGAACTCTGTACCGCCTCATGGAGCTCTTTAACAATTACTCCATACTTGGATGAGAGCTCTTTACCATGTTCTGCTCGTCGAACAACGATACTTATTGCATTTGCTGGTAATCCTGAACGAATAAGGGCTGCAATAAATGCTTCTCCCATTGTTCCGGCACCGATTATTCCAACGCGATTGATGCCTTCGTAATTAGCCATGGCGAAAGAGTACGCGTAGGCTCTGCGACTATGTCAGAGATAAAGCCAGGTTTCGCGCGCGACTGGGTCGAATTCGCAGACCCCAATGACGAAGAAGAAATTTTTAAGTGTGACCTCACCTGGCTCACTTCATTTTGGACCTGCATCTACGGCGATGGCTGCCAAGGAGTCTTTAAGGATCGTCCGAACGATGGTTGCTGCACTGAAGGCGCCATGTACTCAGATGAAGACGACGAAGAGCGCGTTCGCAAAGCTGCAGAGTTCTTGACTCCAGATATGTGGCAATTCTATGAAGAAGCGCGCCCAAAGAAGCCAGGTGGAAATCTTCGCATTACAGATTTAGATGAAGATAAAGAGAGAAAAACTCGCACAGTAAATGATGCTTGTATCTTCCTCAACCGAAAAGGACACGAAGCGCCAGGTTTCACTGGTTCATTTGGATGCGTACTTCATCACCTTGCACAAAAACGCAACATCCACTTTGTGGATACAAAACCAGATGTATGTTGGCAACTTCCATTGCGTCGTAGTTATGAAACTCGTGAAGTTGGCGAACGCGAATATTCAGTTACCGTAATCGGTGAGTACGAAAGACTTGGTTGGGGCGACGGCGGAGATGATTTCGATTGGTACTGCACCAGCAATACTGATGCCCACGTAGGAATTGAACCTGTTTACATCTCTAACAAGGCAGAACTTCAGAAGCTCATGGGCGAAGATGCATACGCAATTTTGGCCGAGCACTGCGATCGACGTATTCAGGGGATTAAAGACGCTCAAGCGCGATCATTGCCACTCTTCGTGATTCAACACCCAGCAACTCTGGCAGCGAACAAGTAGTCAGTCTTCTGCTCTAACCTACATCCATGGCTAAGGTTGAAAAGGATCCCTTCCGCTGCTTTGAATGCGGATGGACTTCGCAAAAATGGGTAGGACGTTGCGGAGAGTGCCAAGCATGGGGAACTGTTGAAGAGATTGCTGCACCAAAGAAACTTTCACTCGTCGCGGGTCTAGTTACTCATAAAGCAACACCTATCGGAGAAGTCGACCTCTCGGCGGCTCAGGCAAAACCAACTGGTGTAACAGAGTTAGATCGCGTTCTAGGTGGTGGTCTTGTACCGGGTGCGGCAATTCTCTTAGCCGGCGAACCAGGTGTTGGAAAATCAACGTTGCTCTTATCTGTTGCTGCACAAACTGCATCACAAGGAATTCCTGCCCTCTACATCTCTGGTGAAGAATCGGCATCCCAAGTTCGACTACGTGCTGAGCGAATTAATGCAGTTGACCCACAATTGTTTTTGGCTTCCGAAACTGATTTAGGTGCCGTAATCGCACACATTGATTCGGTAAAACCTCAACTTGTAATCATTGACTCTATTCAAACTATCGGTTCTTCGACTGCAGATGGTTCACCAGGCGGTGTAACTCAGGTGCGTGAAGTCGCTGGTGCACTTATTCGTATCTGCAAAGACCGTGACATCACATTGCTCTTGGTTGGCCATGTGACAAAAGATGGATCGATAGCTGGCCCCCGCCTTCTTGAACATATCGTTGATGTTGTTCTTCAATTTGAAGGCGAAAGACATTCCAGACTTCGATTAATTCGAGCGATCAAGAACCGTTTTGGTGCCAGCGATGAAGTTGGTTGCTTTGACTTAAGTGATACAGGGATTGAAAGTGTTCTTGATCCCACAGGTCTATTTACTTCACGCCATGCAGAACCTGTTCCCGGTACATGTGTGACTGTAACTCTTGAAGGAAGGCGACCACTTCTTGCAGAGATTCAAGCACTTGTAAGCGCCGGACGCGAAAATGATTTTGGAAATGCAAGGCGCGTAACCAGTGGGCTGGACTCTGCTCGTACATCTATGACACTTGCAGTTCTTGAGCTTCGTGCCGGCGTACGTGTTGGCGGTAGAGATGTATATGCAGCAACAGTAGGTGGCATGAAGATGTCAGAGCCTGCAGCAGATCTAGCACTTGCTCTCGCTGTTGCATCAGCTGCAAAAAACCTTGCACTCCCTGCAGATTTAGTCGCAATTGGAGAAGTTGGCTTAGCTGGAGAAATTAGAAAAGTAAGTGGGGTCTCCAGACGACTAGCTGAGGCATACCGACTTGGTTTTAAGCGCGCTCTTGTTCCAACTGGTTCTGATGTAAAGATTGATGGAATGGAGATTGTCGAAGTTTCGCGCCTTGATCAAGCGCTACAGCGAGTGAAAATTGCTGGCGAATGATGCCAGAGAAGAAAATCGATAATGAAGTTGCACAGTGGTTTAAAAAGAATAAGCGAGATCTTCCGTGGCGCAAGACTGATTCTTGGGGAATTCTTGTCTCTGAATTTATGTTGCAGCAAACTCCAGTAAATCGAGTACTGCCGGTTTACAAGCAATGGATGCAGAAGTGGCCAACTGCTGCTGACCTCGCAAAAGCCACACCTGCAGAGGTAATTACGGCTTGGGGGCGACTTGGATATCCACGCCGAGCGCTGAGATTGCATGAATGTGCGAAAGAAATTACTTCTCAACACGGCGGCAAAATTCCGACTACCGAATCAGAGTTGAGAGCACTTCCAGGAGTTGGCGAATACACCGCTGCCGCGATGGTGGCTTTTGCATTTTCCAAGAGATCGCTCGTGCTTGATATAAATATTCGAAGATTTTTTGCACGTTTATACGACGGAGTTCAATCTCCTACAAACTCTGCAACTAAAGAAGAGAAGGCGCGATACGAAAGTTTAATTCCAAAGAAGAACCCACACATTTGGGCTGCCGCGACTATGGAGCTTGGTGCACTTATCTGCACTTCGCAATCCCCTAAATGTGCGCTCTGTCCAGTATCCGCCCAATGCTTATGGAGAAGTTTGGATTACCCTCAATCTGAAGTTGTGAAGCGTAGACAAACGTGGCATGGAACAGATCGTCAATGCAGAGGAATGATTGTGCAGTCACTTCGAGAGAATGAAATTCTCACTCGTGCTCAAATCCAAGAGCTCTGGGATGTACCTTCCCAACTCGAAAAGGCCATACTGACGCTACTTGATGATGGACTAATTGAAGCTAGAGGAAAGAATAAATTTTCACTACCTAGGTAGATTAAATTATTTTGTCGCTTCTGCTAAATCTTCTGGAGTATCAGGTGTCGCAACTTTAGGTGAGCCCACGAATGTAAATTTCGCATCCGCTTCTTCACCTTCAACATCGACAACAATGATTTCTCCGGCTTTGAGTTCGCCAAAGAGAATGCGCTCTGAAAGAGAATCTTCAATTTCGCGTTGAATAACTCTGCGAAGAGGTCGAGCTCCAAGAAGAGGGTCATATCCACGCGCAGCAAGGAGATCCTTCGCAGCTTGCGTGAGTTCGATTCCCATATCTTTTGCCTTAAGGCGCTCATCAAGATTGGCAATCATGAGATCGACGATCTGAATGATTTGAGCCTTGGTGAGCTGGTGGAAGACGATGACATCATCGATACGGTTGAGGAATTCTGGACGGAAATGGTTCTTTAGCTCGTCCTGAACTTTGCCCTTCATGCGATCGTAATTAGTTAGGTCATCATCTGCGTTAGCAAAACCTAATCCAAGTGATTTAGAGATATCTCGGGTTCCAAGGTTTGTAGTCATGATGATGACTGTGTTCTTGAAATCGACTGTGCGTCCCTGCGAATCAGTAAGACGACCATCTTCAAGCACCTGAAGTAGTGAGTTAAAGATATCTGGGTGTGCCTTTTCGATTTCATCGAAGAGAACTACAGAGAATGGGCGACGACGTACCTTTTCGGTGAGCTGTCCACCCTCGTCGTATCCAACATACCCCGGAGGTGCACCAAAGAGACGTGACGCTGTGTGGCGCTCTGAATACTCAGACATATCAAGTTGAATCAACGCAGTCTCATCACCAAATAGGAATGATGCAAGTGTGCGCGAGAGTTCTGTCTTTCCGACACCTGAAGGACCAGCGAAGATAAAGGATCCACCAGGGCGCTTTGGATCTTTCAATCCAGCGCGAGTACGTCGAATTGCTTGTGACAGCGCCTTAATCGCTTGATCTTGCCCAATAACACGACGGTGTAATTCATCTTCCATACGAAGTAGTCGCGCAGTTTCTTCTTCAGTTAACTTGAAAACTGGGATTCCAGTTGAGATAGAGAGCACTTGAGCGATGAGTTCCTCATCAACTTCTGTGACCTTATCTAAATCTGTAGCTTTCCAATTCTTCTCTGCTTCTTGCTTCTCAAGAATTAGAGTCTTTTCTTTATCACGAAGCGCAGCTGCGCCTTCGAAATCTTGTCCGTCAATTGCAGACTCTTTTGCTTTGCGAGCATCTGCGATCTTGTCGTCGAATTCGCGAAGTTCTGCAGGTGCAGTCATGCGCTTGATACGAAGACGTGAGCCTGCCTCATCAATGAGGTCAATTGCCTTATCTGGAAGGAATCGATCAGAGACGTAGCGATCTGCCATATTTGCAGCTGCAGCTAGTGCTCCGTCAGTAATGGAGACTCTGTGGTGTGTTTCGTAGCGATCGCGCAGTCCTTTAAGGATTTCAATTGTGTGAGCAACAGATGGTTCTTTCACCTGAATTGGCTGGAAACGACGCTCTAACGCTGCATCTTTTTCAATGTGCTTGCGATACTCATCAAGAGTTGTTGCACCAATTGTCTGGAGTTCGCCGCGAGCGAGCATTGGCTTCAAGATGCTTGCAGCATCGATTGCACCTTCTGCTGCACCAGCGCCTACAAGAGTATGAATTTCATCGATGAAGATGATGATATCTCCGCGAGTTTTAATCTCTTTAAGAACTTTCTTCAAACGCTCTTCAAAGTCTCCGCGGTAACGTGAACCTGCAACAAGTGCGCCTAGATCAAGTGAGTAGAGCTGCTTATCTTTGAGAGTCTCTGGTACATCATTCTTCGCAATTGCTTGCGCTAATCCTTCAACCACAGCAGTCTTTCCAACTCCGGGTTCACCGATAAGGACTGGGTTGTTCTTTGTGCGACGTGAAAGAATTTGCATCACACGTTCAATTTCATTTTCACGACCAATTACAGGATCAAGTTTTCCTTCGCGTGCTGCAGCAGTGAGGTTTCTGCCAAACTGATCAAGTACAAGCGAAGTTGAAGGGGTTCCTTCCGCAGGCCCGCCTTGTGTAACAGCTTCTTTTCCTTGGTATCCAGAAAGCAATTGAATAACTTGTTGGCGAACACGATTGAGATCTGCACCAAGCTTTACGAGAACTTGCGCAGCAACGCCTTCACCTTCGCGGATCAATCCAAGAAGGATATGTTCTGTTCCGATGTAGTTGTGTCCAAGCTGAAGCGCTTCGCGAAGTGAAAGTTCGAGAACTTTCTTTGCACGTGGAGTAAATGGAATATGGCCACTTGGCGCTTGTTGTCCTTGACCAATAATTTCTTCAACTTGTGCGCGAACGCCTTCAAGTGAAATTCCAAGAGATTCGAGTCCCTTTGCTGCAACGCCTTCACCTTCGTGGATGAGTCCAAGGAGGATGTGCTCTGTGCCGATGTAATTGTGATTGAGCATGCGTGCTTCCTCTTGAGCCAATACAACGACTCGTCGAGCTCGATCGGTAAAACGCTCAAACATGGGCGGACTCCTTCTTTCGTGGTGCTGCCGTAAGCCTATAACCCAGCGTAGGGAAGGCGCGAGGTGGATTGCTCTATGCCTCGTAGAACCCTAAATATGGGGTGAATATTCCCTCAAAATACTAAAGGTGGTGGGTCTAGAGATTGAGGAGCATGCGGGTATTGCCCAATGTATTTGGCTTTACCGACTCGAGATCCAAGAATTCTGCAACACCAGCATCGTAGGAGCGAAGTAGTTGTTGATACACATCGGGATCAACTGCGGTTCCATGAATTTCTTCGAAACCATGTCGACCAAAGAATTCAGTTTGAAATGTAAGACAGAAAATCCGAGTTACGCCAATTTCGCGCGCTCTCTGAATGATTGCTTCTAAAATTCTATGACCGATACCTTGCAGATGCAGACTTTCTTTCACCGCAACTGTACGAACTTCAGCAAGATCTTCCCAAAGAATATGCAGCGCACCACATCCAACAATTACGCCATCTTTTTCTGCAACTGTAAATTCTTGAACGCTTTCATAAAGAGTAACCGTCTCTTTAGAGAGCATCTGACCTGGCGCTGCATAGGAATCGACTAACTCGCGAATTGCCTTTACATCAGAAGTTTTTGCAGGGCGGATAAGCAACATTGTTATTCGGTTTCTGGTTTTACTAGTGGGAACAAAATAGTTTCTCTAATTCCTAGTCCAGTTAAGGCCATGAGTAAACGGTCAACTCCCATTCCCATTCCACCCATTGGTGGCATTCCAAATTCCATGGCTCGCAAGAAATCTTCATCAACTTGCATAGCTTCTAAATCACCCTTGGCACCAAGCTGTGCTTGCTCAATTAATCTATCTCGTTGAATAACGGGATCAATAAGCTCTGAGTAACCTGTTGCTAATTCAAAACCATCTATGTAGAGATCCCATTTTTCTGCCACTCCAGGGATATCGCGATGTGCACGCACAAGTGGAGATGTATCTACGGGATAACCCATAACAAATGTGGGCTCGATTAATTTGTCTTGCGCCACATGTTCAAAAATTTCTTCTGCGAGCTTACCTGTGACCCACTTTGGATCAATTTTCATACCTAGTTTTGTGGCGTATTTTTTGAGGGTATCGATAGATGTAAGCGCAGTTACTTCTTCTCCTACTCCCTCTGAAATTGCATCGTAGAGAGAAATCTCTTTCCAAGTTCCACCGAGATTAGCTTCGCGACCGTTGTGGTGAGTTACAACATGCGAACCAGAAACTGCCATGGCTGCATTTTGAATGAGTGAACGAGTCACATTCGCAATTGACCGCCAGTCTCCGTAGGCCATGTATGACTCAACCATTGCGAACTCTGGTGAGTGAGAAGAATCTGCACCTTCGTTTCGGAAGTTGCGGTTGATTTCAAATACGCGCTCGATACCACCGACCACGCATCGCTTGAGGAAAAGTTCAGGGGCTATACGCATGTACAAGTCCATGTCGTATGCATTACTGAAAGTCTTAAAAGGTCGTGCCGCAGCGCCTCCATGCATTACCTGCAACATTGGTGTCTCTACCTCAATAAAGCTTTCGTCATCAAAAGTTTCGCGAAGTGAGCGCATCACAGTAGGACGCATTCGTGCTGCACTTCTTGCTTCGGGACGCACAATTAAATCCACATATCTCATACGAACGCGTGTCTCTTCAGACATTGGCTTGTGGTCGTTTGGAAGCGGGCGCAAGGATTTAGAAGCAAGTGCCCAAGAATTAGCCAAGATGGATAACTCGCCGCGCTTTGAAGTAATGATTTCTCCAGTGACAGAGACCAAGTCCCCTAAATCAATATCAGATTTCCAAGAGTCTAAAAGTTCTTGCCCGACTTTATCTAGCGAAAGCATTGCCTGAAGTTCTGTTCCATCTCCTTCACGCAAAGTTGCAAAGCAAAGTTTTCCCGTATCTCGTTTGAAAATTATTCGACCTGTCAGGCTCTCAATATCCCCAGTAGCAATATCTATTTCTAAACCTGTGTACTTTTCACGGATCTCCTTGAGAGAGTTCGTGCGAGGCACAGCAACTGGATAAGGCTCAATTCCACGCTCAAGAAGGCTTGCACGCTTCTCGCGACGAATCCGAAGTTGTTCCGGTAGATCGTCCTCTGTGGCCGGTGAATTCTCAGTTGTCATAGTGGCACCGAGTCTACCCTTGTGATGAGGTGGCTAGGGTTTGTGAAATTAGGAGTTGTTCTTCTCATGTATGAGTCGAAGTCCGATGAGGGTCAAATCTGGCTCGTGCTCATCAATGGTTTCTGAAACTCCAATTATCAACGGGGCTAATCCACCAGTTGCAATAACTGTTGGTCGTTGCTCGTAACTTAGTGCCAATTCATCAATTATTCGCTCAACCAAGCCATCTACCTGACCAGCGAATCCAAAAATAGTTCCAGATTGGAGTGCTTCGACTGTGTTCTTTCCAATTACATTCTTTGGGCGAATTAATTCAACTTTGCGCAATTGAGCTGCTCGAGATGCAAGTGCATCAACTGAAATCTCGATACCCGGAGCTAGCGCGCCACCAAGAAATTCACCTTTGGGGGATACAACATCGAGATTAGTTGATGTTCCGAAGTCCACAACAATTGCGGGGCCACCAAAAAGTGTGTGTGCAGCCAATGTATTAACAATCCGATCGGCGCCAATCTCTTTTGGATTATCTACCAGTAATTGCACACCAGTCTTTGTTCCTGGTTCAACAATTGTGGCAGGAACATCATGAAAATAGGAATCAATCATGGTTCGCAATTCACGCAGAGTAGCTGGAACAGTTGAACAAATCGAAAGAGCTGAAACCGTGTAATTTGCTACAAGAGAGCTGTACTGGAGCCACAATTCATCCGCCGTTGTTCGTGGATCAGTTTTGACTCGCCATGACTTCACAAGCTCTTTCTCTTTGAAAATTCCCAAGACAGTATTGGTGTTTCCTACATCGACAGTTAACAACATTTCTACTCCGCTCTCATATCTAAGCCAATATCCAGAACTGGAGCGCTGTGAGTCAGTGCACCAATAGCTAAATAATCAACACCGGATTCGGCAAATGCCCGTGCGCTCTGAAGTGAAATTCCTCCAGAAGCTTCTAGCTTGCATTTGCCCGAAACTAATTTCACTGCCTGTGCACATAGCTCAGGGCTCATATTGTCTAGAAGAATGAGATCTGGTTTAAGTGGCAAAACTTTTTGAAGTTGTTCTAAATTATCAACTTCGATCTCAATCTCTGATTTCGGGAATTTAGCTCGTACTTTTGTAAATGCTTCTACAACGCCACCTGCAGCCGCAATGTGATTATCTTTGATTAATGCAGCATCACTAAGTGACATCCGATGATTGACTCCTCCACCCATGCGAACGGCATATTTTTCAAGTTGTCGCATACCAGGTGTTGTTTTCCGAGTATCACGAATCTTGCAAGATGTTCCTGCAATGGTTTCAACCCATGTATTTGTGACAGCGGCTATTCCGCTTAAGTGACATAAAAAATTGAGCGCAGTTCTCTCTGCAAGCAAAATGGCACGTGTATCGCCACGAACAGTGAGAACTGTTTGCCCCACAGAAACTTTTGTTCCATCAGTAACAATCTTTGAAATATCTGTAAGTCCAACTTCTTCAAGCACGGCAACTGCCATCTCGATTCCAGCAATAACACCATTTGCGCGCACTACAAAATCAGCTACTACCTTTTCGTTACCCGTAACAGTTGCTATGGATGTGATGTCTTCTCCGCCATCTAAATCTTCTGCAAGAGCTCGTGTTATCAACTCGCGGTCAATCATTTGTTTCCTACCTCCTGATATCCGCTTGTCCAATATCCAGTTTGATCCAGTTGCTGAACTATTCGCTTGCGCCAAACATCGCTCGTCTCTGGGAAATCTTCACGCCAATGCGACCCTCTCGTTTCTTGTCGAATGAGTGCCGCTTTAAGTATTGCCTGTGCGAGCTGAAACAGATTTGTTGTCTCCCATGCTTCAACACATGGTTGTGTACTAGTTCTGTCTTCAATACGTGTTAGGTCTGAACTGGTACGGAGTAATGAATCAGAAGAACGAAGCACTCCAGCACCGCGGCTCATACTTACTTGAATGTCATGTCGAACCTGTGGATCGAGAAGAATTGCGCGTGAGACATTTTCAACTGGTTCGCTAAATTCTGGAAGATTGGTTGCGATATCTGCAGCAATTCGTGCGCTAAAGACCAAGCCTTCGAGAAGTGAGTTAGAAGCAAGTCGATTAGCACCATGTACACCTGAGCACGCTGTTTCGCCACATGCGTATAGACCATTCACACTGGTTCTGCCGTTGAGATCTACGCGAACTCCCCCTGATGCATAGTGTGATGCTGGAGCAACGGGAATCAAATCTTTCAATGGATTAATTCCGTTGTTCTTACACGATGCGTAAATAGTTGGGAAACGTGATTCAAAACCTTCAATGTGGCGAACATCAAGCCATACGTGCTGTGATTTCTCTATATTCATGACGCGCATAATTGAAATAGCAACAACATCTCGAGGTGCTAATTCTGCTAATGGGTGAATCTCTTGCATAAAACGTTTTCCATCATTATCAAGAAGATAAGCCCCTTCTCCGCGCACTGCTTCACTGATAAGCGGTTGCTGGCCTTCAGAATTATTGCCCAACCATAAAACAGTTGGGTGGAATTGAATAAACTCGACATCGGCAACTTTAGCTCCCGCTCGTAGAGCAAGTGCTACGCCGTCTCCGGTGGAGACTGAAGGATTTGTTGTTTGTGCAAATACTTGCCCTAGTCCCCCTGTTGCAAGCACAACAGCTTTTGCAATTCCGCGTCCAACTCCATCACGGCTTCCGGCACCAATCACGTGTAGCGTTACACCACATACCTCACCAATATCATTCTTAAGCGCATCTAGTACTAGCGCATTCTCAACCACTTCAATGTCGGGATCGTTTTGTACAGCGGCAAGAAGTGCACGTGAAACTTCAGCACCAGTTGCATCTCCGCCAGCGTGAAGAATGCGATTGCGAAGGTGCCCACCTTCACGTGTCAGAGCGATTTCGCCACTTTCTTCTTTATCAAAAATCGCACCACGTTCGATTAGCTTACGAACTGCTTCCGGTCCTTCTGTTACAAGAACGCGCACCGCTTGCGCATCGCATAACCCTGCGCCCGCTACCAAAGTGTCTTTCTCGTGCTGCTCTGGCGAATCACCGTCACCAAGTGCAGCTGCAATACCTCCTTGTGCCCATTTTGTTGAGCCTTCATCAACGCTCGCCTTGGTAACCAAGAGAACTGATAAACCAAAAGTTCTACATTGGAGCGCGGTGGTTAAACCAGCAATACCAGAACCAACCACAATCACATCTGCAGTTGAAGTCCATCCCGGAACCGGAGCTAATAGCTTCATGCGCGCTTCACCATCTGCATATTGTCAATCAAACGCACCCCATTAATCCAGCCAGCGACTAGCGCACGCACCTTTTGAGTATCCGGCTGTGCGGGTAAGAAGGTTTCTTCATCGATGAAATCTGCGTAGTCGACCGTCAGCAGTGGTTGCGCACTGAGAATTTCGCGCAATTCCGTCTCGGACGTTGCGGTCGATAACGCTTGATAAATACTTGGTGCAGCTGCACGACCCTCTGTCGAGAGACGAATATTTCGAGATGACATCGCTAATCCATCTGATTCACGAATTGTTGGTGCTCTCACTATTGATACATCAGCAGCAATCTCTTCTACCAACTTCAATTGCTGAAAATCCTTCTCACCGAATACTGCAAGTTTCGGCTTCACCAGGTCGAAAAGTCTACGAACGACAGTGACAACACCGTCGAAGTGTCCTGCACGCGAGGCGCCCTCATAAAGTTTCGAGATAGGGCCAGCCTTTACCGAATTAAATCCTTCGGGATAAATCTCTTCTCTGCGTGGAAACCATAAATGAGTCACTCCAGAATTCTGTGCAATCTCAATATCTGCATCGGGAGTCTTGGGGTACTTAACTAGATCTTCTTCATTTTCGAATTGAAGTGGATTAATGAAAATACTAGCTACAACATTTTCACTTTGGTTTTTAGCGATCTTAAAAAGAGATGCATGACCTGCATGCAGCGCCCCCATAGTAGGAACAAATGCGCAGCCTGAAGGAAGGTCAGTGGCGCTAGTTACTACTTTCATGGCTCCAGTCCTTTCAGGTACCGGGCGGGCAGTAGATAAAGTCTAAAGCGTTAAGGCAATTGCTCCAAAAGGTCTCTTATTCTCCCATGCGTAAGCAGAATTGCCTCCGGTTCGATCTCACTCCATGGTTCCAAAACAAATCTTCTTTCATGGGCGCGAGGATGAGGAAGTTCTAACTCCGCTGCGTTGCTGAGAATGTTTCCATATTGAATAAGATCGAGATCAATTGTCCGTGGACCCCAATGCTCAAGCCGTTCTCTCCCAAGCGTTTTTTCAATTCCTTGAAGAAGTGAGAGCAAACTAGCTGCCGGTAGATCGCTATCTAAAATGCATACTGCGTTGATGTAATCGGGCTGTTCTGGGCCACCGACGGGTTTTGTACGGTAAAAACCTGAGACAGAAATTACATGAGTAGATTCCTTGAGAAGAACTAGTGCTAATTCGATTTGTTCTTGTGGGTCACCAAGATTTGCACCAAGTGCGACAACAGCTTTCATCGGGTTATCGTTACCGATATATCTGCAACCTCTGAAGAAACGGGTGCCTTGGGTTTATGAACAGTGACAGATACTTTATTTACTTGTGGATGTGATTTCTTGATTCGGTCAGCAATTCTTCCAGCTAATTTCTCAATCAGCTGAACGCGTTCTCCCGTGATTTCTTCAACAACTAGATCTGTGATTGCGCCGTAATCCACCGTATCGCTTAAGTCATCACTTATTGATGCGCGCGTGAGGTCACAATGCATTTTAATATCAACAAAGAAATCTTGACCATTTTTTGCTTCATGGTCGAAAACTCCGTGGTATCCAAAACCCCAGATTCTTTTTATCTCAATAAGATCGCTCATTGACTTAGTGCCTCTACATTTGCTTTCACACCGTGAACTCTAACTCCCCAAATGCCTCTTCCAACAAGGCTCTTAGTAACTTCTACAGTTGAAGCCTCGCGATCTGATGGTTCTGCTCCGCCTAAGAATCGTTTGCGAGAGTGGCCAATTAGTACTGGGAAACCTAGCTCAGTGAATTCATCAAGTCGTCTAAGAATTTCCCAGTTGTGCTCGGCATCCTTAGCAAATCCAATGCCAGGATCAATAACGATTTTTTCTCTCTTAACTCCTGCTAGCAATGCTTTTTCTACCTGCATAGAAATTTCTGAAGTGACATCGACAACAACATCACCATAGATTGCTTTTGAGTTCATTTCCTTTGAATGTCCGCGCCAATGCATCAAAATATATGTGCAATCGAGTTCTGCAACAGTTGCAAGCATCAGTGGATCAGCGGCTCCTCCGCTCACATCGTTAACAATCGTTGCCCCGGCTTGTACTGCTAATCGAGCTGTCTCTGCACGCATAGTGTCGATGCTTACTTGAAAACCATCTTCAGCAAGTGCTCGAATCACGGGGATAACACGTGCTTGTTCCTCATCTGGAGTTACTCGATCGGCACCTGGCCGCGTGGATTCTCCGCCAACATCAATAATGTCTGCGCCTTCCGCGGCCATCTCTCGACCACGGGCAATTGCAGTATTTGCATCAAGGTTTATTCCACCATCTGCAAATGAATCAGGAGTCACATTGAGTATTCCCATTACGAGCATAATTGACTATCGATTCGTAACAAGACTTATTGCTTCTGCTCGTGTTGCCGCATTTTGAAGTACTCCGCGAACTGCAGAAGTTGTTGTACGCGCTTTCGACTTACGTACTCCGCGCATCGACATACATAAGTGTTCGCAATCAATAATGACAATTACGCCCATTGGCTTCAAGATTTCTACCAATGCATCGGCAATTTGTGTAGTTAATCTCTCCTGTACTTGAGGTCTGCGAGCAAAGAGATCAACAAGTCGAGCCACTTTTGAGAGACCGGTGATTTTGCCACTTGGTATATATCCAACATGAGCAACTCCGTGGAACGGAGTTAAGTGGTGTTCGCAATGTGAAAAGACTTCGATATCTCGAATGATGACAAGTTCTTCATGGCCAATATCAAATGTAGTTGTAAGTACTTCTTCTGGCTTCTGCCACAGTCCCTCGAAGTTTTCTTTAAATGCTCGAGCAACACGAGCAGGGGTCTCCTTTAAGCCTTCGCGTTCGGGATCTTCACCTAACGCTAAGAGAAGTTCGCGAACAGCTCTTTCTGCACGCTCTTGGTCATAGGGGTGCGATGCGCGCCCATCGCTTGGCCCCATTGAAACTGAAGAAATATCCGTCACTCGGAAGTTGCCTTCTTCACTCGTCGTGCCTTTTTGGGTGCATCACTTACTGCCGGAAGAATTCGCTCAGGAATATCAACTGGTGGTTGTGTTGATGGAATGCGTGTCTCTGATCCTGTCCATGCTGGACGATTTGGCCAAGCCTTTACGTGTCTAAATATTTCTGCAATTTCTTCTTTGTTGAGTGTTTCTTTTTCAAGAAGTTTGATAACCATTTCATCCAGAATGGTTCGATTCAGTTCGAGAATATCAAATGCTTCTTGATGAGCATTTTCAATCATCTTGCGAATTTCTGCATCGACAACCGCAGCAACGTTTTCAGAGTAATCGCGCTGGTGTCCGTAATCTCTGCCCATAAATGGCTGTGAAGAATCTGAACCAAGTTTGATAGCGCCAATTGCCTCGGTCATTCCGTATTGAGTAACCATTGCGCGTGCAAGCGCCGTTGCCTTTTCAATGTCGTTAGATGCACCCGTTGAAGGATCGTGGAATATGAGCTCTTCTGCTGCACGCCCACCAAGTGAATATGCCAATTGATCAAGTAATTGATTGCGAGTGGTCGAGTACTTATCTTCATCGGGTAGCACCATTGTGTATCCCAGTGCGCGACCCCGAGGCATGATCGTAATTTTGTGAACTGGATCTGTGTGTGGAAGTGCATGAGCTACAAGTGCGTGACCCGCTTCGTGATACGCAGTTACGCGACGCTCATCCTCTGACATCAAGCGAGATTTACGTTGTGGCCCTGCCATAACTCGATCGATTGCTTCATCAATCTGTAAGTTACCAATAGTTTTCAGGCCCTCACGTGCACTCAATAGCGCTGCTTCATTTAGAACATTTGCAAGATCTGCTCCGGTAAAGCCTGGTGTTCTGCGCGCATATGTAACGAGTTCAACTTCTTTTGAAATTGGTTTGTTCTTGGCATGGACTTTCAGAATATCTTCGCGACCTTTTAGGTCAGGTCTCTCAACAGGAATTTGACGATCGAAACGACCTGGGCGAAGAAGTGCAGGATCAAGAACATCTGGACGGTTTGTTGCTGCAATCAAAATAACTTGTCCGTTTGCCTCGAATCCATCCATCTCTACTAAAAGTTGATTAAGTGTTTGTTCACGTTCATCGTGCCCACCACCCATACCAGCGCCACGTTGACGACCAACAGCATCAATTTCATCCACAAAAACAATTGCTGGTGCATGCGCTTTTGCTTGGGTGAATAGATCTCGAACTCTCGCTGCACCTACACCAACAAACATCTCGACAAAGTCAGAACCAGAGATTGAATAGAAAGGTACTTTCGCTTCCCCAGCTACGGCGCGGGCTAGAAGTGTTTTACCTGTTCCTGGAGGGCCATAGAGAAGAACTCCTTTCGGAATCTTTGCACCTAGTAGTGCATATCGGGCTGGGTCTGCAAGGAAGTCTTTAATCTCTTCAAGTTCTGCAATCGCTTCATCCGCACCCGCAACATCATCAAAAGTATTTTGAGGTACATCGTTGTTCTGTAATTTTGCACGTGATTTTCCAAATGAGAATACTCGATTTCCGCCTTGTGCTTGACTCATCATCAAGAAGAAGAGCAAACCAATTATCAGAATTGGACCGAAACTAAAGAGGAAATTGGTGAGCATGGACTGTTTTGGAACATCAACTGTCCAACCCTTTGGTGGTGGATTTGCAGTTAATGCATCAACAAGTGTTGGCTCTTGGCGAGCAATATATGACGCCTCTACCTTTGTAGCGCCCTTAATCGTGTTTCCACCACTCAGGACTAACTTGATCCGCTGACTCCTATCAATTAACTCAGCAGACTCCACTTGTGATTTGGAAATTGCATCAATGGCTTGAGAGGTTTTTATCTCTGTATAGCGATTAGTTGCACTAGTGACCTGTCCGAAAATGGAGACAGCGAAAATTGCTACAACTATCCAGAACAGTGGACCTCGAAATATCTTTTGGGTACGAGTTAATGGAACATCTTTAGCTTTTGGTGATGCCTTAAACTTATCGAAAAAGGATTTCTTGTCAGATTTTTGGGAAGTCATGTCAATCCTTATGAGTACATGTGCTTAGCAAGCACACCAATAAATGAAAGGTTGCGATACTTCTCATCAAAATCGAGACCATATCCCACGACAAATTCTTTTGGAATATCAAATCCAACATACTTCACTTCAACATCAACTTTCGCTGCTTCTGGTTTGCGAAGGATTGCAAGAATCTCAACAGATGCTGCACCGCGTGAAAACAAGTTAGCTCTTAACCAAGAAAGAGTAAGTCCAGTGTCAACGATATCTTCAACAATCAAGACGTGACGGCCAGTAATATCTCGATCTAAATCTTTTAGAATTCTTACAACACCGCTTGACTTGGTGCCTGACCCGTATGAGGAAACTGCCATCCAATCCATTTCAATATGAGATTGCATCGCACGAGTAAGATCTGCCATCGCCATGATGGCGCCTTTTAGAACGCCAACAAGTAGAACATTTTTATCTTTGTAATCAGCATCAACGAGCGCAGCTAACTCGGAAATCTTTGCAGCAAGTTCTTCTTCAGTTGCAATTACCTTTTCAACATCTGTTCCAACTGTTGCTAGATCCACTGGGTGAGCTCCTTGGTTATTACTGGATTGGGTCTTACGGGTTTGAGAGCGAAAGTCTGCCCGAAATTCGCTCAACCTTCACACCGCCCGGCAAGCTCAACGCCCCTTGGCCGCGCCACGAAGTGACCAGCGCCTCAACGCTTGCCACGTGATCAGCTGAAATTGAGCCTGAAGGGGCTCCAGAGTAGTACAAAGCGGTCCGCAAAATTCGAGTCCGAATGGCGCGAGGAAGGGCAGAGAGTTTTTCACAATCTAAATCTGAGAGATTTAGCTGGGCTACTTCTTTCTGAGCAATGTCATCTAAAGCATCTGCATCATCACGAAGCAGTGCCGCAGATCGCGCGAGAGCCGCAGAAATTCCCGGGCCCAGGTTTTCTTCCATCACTGGCAAAACATGTAATCTCACTTTAACTCGTGAGAATTCTGTATTGAGATTATGCGGGTCATTCCACATCTTTAGATGTACTTCGGCGCACGCTTTCTCCGTTTGCTGACGTGTAATAGAAAGTAATGGTCGAACAAACAAACCATTATCGATTGCCATACCTGACATTGATCGTGTTCCTGATCCACGGGCTAAGCCAAGGAGAACTGTTTCTGCTTGATCATCTCTTGTATGACCCAAGAAGACTTTCGTTACTTTTTCTTTCTCTGCTAACTTAGTAATTGCCTCATAACGCGCACTTCGAGCACCCGCTTCAATTCCAGATTCAGTGTTGACTTTAACTTTCTCAATGTAAACTTTTGTATAACCCATTTCGTGTAGCTGTTTTGAAACATTATCTGATTGTTGTTCAGAATTTTCTTGAAGTTGATGATCAACTGTTACAGCTAAAGTTCGGATTGCATTTGTTGCGCTCTCTTTCATGACTGCATATGCAAGTGCAAGCGAATCGGCACCACCCGAAACTGCAACGAGAACCGAATCCCCTGCTTCAAGTTTCGCTAAATGCGCCTTGACAGCATTGCGAATCTCAACGATTGCTTCGGTCATGAAGTAAGACTAGACCCGGCCACCAAATGGCATAAGGCCTTTAATGCTGTAAATGCTTGAGTACAACAACCCCTTACCCTTGGAATTTGCTTCCCACATCATTCCACCACCTGCATAAATTGTGATGTGATGAATTGTGGAGATCGTGCCTTTATAAGAGTAAAACAGGAGATCACCGGGTAGTAACTCATTGAGCGTTACATGCTTTGTATAACCAGCATAAAGTGCCGAGTTAAGGCGATCCCAATTCGGCCAACCTAGACCCGCTGATCGATAGGCAGCATAAACAAGTCCAGAGCAATCAAATGAATTTGGACCTTCTGATCCCCAAATGTACGGCTTGCGTGCAAGTACTTGTTTCTTAGCAAATGCAACGGCAGCCGCACGTTGCACTTCATTCGTTCGACTTGTAGGTCTTCCTCTAAATCCTGTATTGGGCCAAACCTTGGCTTGATTAATGATAGTTGAGGCGGTGTTTGCTTGGCTCTCTTCAAGCAAAGCGAGCTGTCTCTGTTGTTCAAGAGTAATTCGAACATTTCTTGCTTTGGCAAGATCTTTAATCAACTTATCTTGCACAGCACGTAGTTTATTTACTTCTTGTTGCTGCAGAGTTTGTGCATCATCGGCAACTTTTTTGGCTGCGGCTACTTTTAAAGTAGCCGCTTCTTGCACTGCTTTCGCTTCATCAGCCTTTTTCTTTGCTTCGCGTGCTACAACTTCTGCAGCTTTGTATCGCACAAGCGCTGTGGAGTTACGTGCACCTAACGTATTAAGAGTTGATAACTGATCAATCAAATCTTGTGGACCATTTGCGTTGAGTAACGGTTCGATATCACTCATGGTTCCACCAAGAATGTATGCATTACCTGCTAGCTTTCCAATGACTCGATGTGCCTCTGCTACTGATTCTGCAGTCTCTGCGGCATGTTTTGCTGCGGCCCTTGCTTGTGCAGTTGCTACCTCCAACTCTTTCTTTGCTTTGAGATAGAGAGCTCTTGCGGCATCTGCTTTTGCAGTTAGCTGCTTAAGGGTTGAATTCGCAACAGCTAACTTTTTGGCAGCAGCATCAGCTGCAGTTTTCTTCGCCGCTTCGGCTTTCTTTGCGGCTTCAATTTCTGCCAGGGTCGGTTTTGGTTTTGCGATTGCAGGTGTCATCGAAAGAGAGAGCCCTGCAATGATTGCAAGGCTGATGAGGCGATTTCGACGACGCATTAACTAAGAATAATTGAGCACCAGTTGCAAACCTGCACTATCGAGCCTGTGTCGCTAGTTAGCCACATCTCTTCGTGAGAAAAGAATCGTTGCAATCGTCGCACCGATAAATACATAGAAACTTCCCAGAATTAGCGCATGCGAATATGAAACATCTGGGCTACCGCCTTGCGCAATTACCGAAAGCTGATTGCCGGGCATCCAATCGAGAGTGACGGGTTTAACTGCCCCAATTAAATTCTCAATAATCAAAATCCACAGCACCGCAATTGAGATTGCAGAGATTGGCGATCTCAGCAATAGGCCAAGTGTCATTCCAATGATTCCGAAATAGATGACCGAGATGCTCACATTAAGTAGCGTCTGCCCAATAGCGTGATAGCCATCTGCTGTAAACCAAAGCTCTGTAGATACCTTAGCGCGATCTGCTAGTGCGACAGAGAGACCCACACTCACGAGTGCTGCAATTGCAACGAGCAAGAGTGCAAATATCTTCATCGCTGCTAGTTTTCCAGCCAGCAATCTAACTCTTCCGGGCTGACGTACTAGTAAATTTCTAAGAGTTCCGTATGTGTATTCCTGCGCTGTTTGCGCCGCGAATACGCAGAGCGCGATGATTCCCAATAAACCGCCGACTGATGCAAATCCAAATACAGAACCACTTGCAAGGTTGAGGACTTCACGACTTACTTGGCGTCCACGATCAGAGTTTCCTTGTTCTGAATCAATCATAAGATAAAGAAAAATTGTGGTCAGTCCCGTAAAGAAGAGTGCTGCCCCAAGGGTTCCAAGAAAAAGTGTTGGCCGACGCAGTTTGCGCCACTCTGCAAAAATGACTCTGATCATCGCTGGTCTCCAGTCATTTCAAAGAAGGTTTCTTCAAGATTTGGTAGTTGTGGAGCAAGCTGAGTTATGACAATCCCGGCTTCAAATGCTTTCTTATTAAGTATTCCCGCCCAATTTTCTGGTCCTTCGATATGAGCAACTTCAGATCTGATGGTTGCGTTATGACCATCTGCTTTTGCAATCTCGACAATTCTTTGTAAGTCTGAAGGGCTCTGTGTCTTTACCAAAATTACTGGCTGTTGTGAAAGCATTAATTCTTGCAATTGCCCTGCGAAAACAACTTCACCTTTTCGCAGCATCACGATGTATTCGCTGATGAGTTCAAGTTCTGACAACAAGTGTGAAGAGACAAAAACCGTGGTGCCTTGTGATGCAAGCTTTTTGAGCAAGTCACGCACTTCTTGAATTCCTTCAGGATCTAAGCCATTGGTGGGTTCATCTAAAATAAGAATTCTTGGGTTTGGAAGTAGTGCTGCCGCAATTCCCAATCTCTGTTTCATTCCGAGTGAGTAAGTCTTGTATTTTGAATCCCCACGACCTTCTAAACCAACTGTCTTAATCAGCTCTTCAACTCTTTCAACTGGAAAACCGCCGAGAGTTGCCAGAACCTTTAGATTTTGTGAACCAGAGAGTGCGGGATAAAAAGCGGGACCTTCAATCATCGCCCCAACTTGTGAAAGATATTTCTCTGGATGGTTTATTGATTCACCCAGAATTTCGGCAGTTCCACCGGTTGGAGAAATTAAGCCCAGCAACATACGAATCGTGGTGGTCTTACCCGCCCCATTTGGCCCAACAAATCCGCAGATGGTGCCAAGGGGAACTTCAAAATTCGCGTGAGAAACGGCAAAACCGGATTCATATTTCTTACTTAAATCCTTAACCGAGATCGCGAGTGTAGGCATGTGGGCAATTTACCAGTCAAACCTTAAGATGGGCACATGAGTAAAGAGGTCTGGGGCTATCACGAACATCCAAAACGTCGTGAACCAGATTGGAAAGTAAATCCACAAACTGCAGCAGTGCGCGAAGGGTTAGCTCGCTCTGGATTTGGTGAAACTTCTGAAGCGCTTTATCTCAATAGTGGATTTACATACGCAGATTCACAAGAAGCGCTCGATTCATTCACAGATGAGACAGATCATTTTCTTTACAGCCGCTTTCACAACCCAACTGTTGCAATGTTTGAGAAAAGGTTGGCTGCAATTGAAGGCGCCGATCATTGTGTAGCCACAGGTTCGGGAATGGCAGCAATGTTTGCCTCACTTGCTTGCATAGTTGAAAGTGGCGATCACATAGTCGCTTCCGCTGCGATGTTTAGCTCTTGTCACGTTGTCATCACCGAAATTCTGCCCAAGTGGGGAGTCACTTACGAATTAGTAAAAGCGAATGACAAGTCGGCTTGGGAGAAGGCTCTCTCCAAGAAGACAAAGGCTGTCTTTATCGAAACTCCAAGTAATCCACTTCTAGAAGTTGCAGATATAAGATTCATCAGCGATCTTGCACACAAAGTTGGCGCAACCGTAATAGTTGATAATGTCATGGCGTCGCCTGTTCTGCAGAAGCCACTTGAACTCGGCGCTGATGTCGTTATGTATTCCGCTACGAAACATATTGATGGACAAGGAAGAGTTCTCGCTGGTGCACTTTTAGGTTCCTTTGAATACATTTACGAAAAGTTAATTCCTTTCACTCGTCACACAGGGCCATCACTGAGTGCATTTAACGCGTGGGTTCTAGTAAAGTCACTGGAGACAATGGAACTGCGTGTCATGCGCATGTCAGATAATGCGCAAAAGGTTGCAGAATTTCTTGAAGGCAATAAAGCGATTAAGAGTGTCCGCTATCCAGGGCTTGCTTCTCACCCTGATTCTGCAGTTATCAAAAAGCAGATGAAAGCTGGTGGAACCACAATTGGTATTGAATTTGCAGGCACTCAAAAAGATGCGTTCAAATGTATGGATGCACTTCGCGTCATCGATATTTCAAACAACTTGGGTGACAGCAAGTCACTGATTACACATCCAGCGTCTACAACACACCGTCGCCTTGCTCCTGAAGTGCTGGCAGAGATGGGAATTACTCCATCAGTAGTAAGACTTTCTGTTGGGTTAGAACACGTAGATGACTTGATAAAGGATTTAGATCAAGCGCTTAAAAGCTGAGCGGCAACAAGCAATACCGAGAAAAGACTTAGGTAAGTAATCGACCAGTGAAATATACCTGCCGCGACTTTATTGTAATTATCTGAGTTCTCTTTGAGTGCAAAGAGTTGGAAAGTAAATAGTGCGCCAAGTAGAACTGTTGCACAAAATGCCCATACAGGGAGCCCTGCCAATTGAATCATTGCAGCGGAGGCCACCACCATTGCAATTGTATGAAACCACATTTGACTAATGACATTGGATTGCGATGCAACTGATGGCAACATCGGAATGCCTGCTGCTGAGTAATCTTCTTTGTACTTGATTGCAAGTGCCCAAAAATGTGGCGGAGTCCAGAAGAAAACTACAAAAAAGAATGCAACTGGTACCCATGTAAGTGAACCAGTGACAGCTGCCCAACCAATGAGAACTGGCATGCAACCAGCAGCACCTCCCCACACAATATTCTGAGACGTATTGGGCTTGAGAATTATTGTGTAGATAACCACATAATAGAAAATTGCTAAGGCGGTTAATAGCGTTGCAAGTGTTGTAGTAAATTGCTCAAAAATAACTAATGAAATAATCCCTATTAGCGATGCAAAAACAATTGCTTGAACTCGAGTTACAGATCCAACCACTAGCGGTCTTTTAGATGTTCGTGCCATTAACTTATCTGTTTCAGTTTCAATCACCATATTAAATGCATTTGAAGATCCAGCAGCAAGAGTTCCACCAATCAGAGTGGCAGCGACTAAACCAAATGATGGCAAACCTTTTTCAGCCAAGACCATTGCTGGCAAAGTTGTGATGATTAAAAGTTCAACAACGCGCAGTTTCATCAGATCGATATAGGCGCGGATTACATTCACACGCTTAGAGTACCCAGCACTGACAGTCAAAATCATCTCAATTCTCAGTTTGCTCTAAGGAAGAAGCTCTACTTTCTCTTTATGGAAAGGGGTCACCATGACACCGAGAAAGTCTGAATGGATGGAACTCGCAGAGAGCGATGGTTCTACAAGAGATGTTCGAAAGATTGATAAGCGCCTTGCTTTCGGAACACTTGCAACAGTGAGCGCAGTCATACTTGGCGGTTCACTTTTTGCAAATGCGAACAATGAGCCAATGACAAGCGCTGAGGTTGCAGTCACTTCTCCTGCTGCATCTGCATCAGCTACAACCACTGCCCCAAAAATTCAGAAACCTGCCATCGCTTCTTTACCTCAGGGCGGAGATGACGAGGACGGTGAGGACGAAGGTCACGAAGGTCGCAATGAGCATCGTGATTCTGATGACCATGACGATGAGGATGATGATTAATTTTCACTAGCAATTTTCACTAGTAGTCTTGCCGGCATGCGTACACGTAAAGTCGCAGCCAGCATCTCTATCTCTATAGCTTTGCTTACTGCACAACATACTTTGGCAATCGCATCAGATCCTTCAGAGTCATCGATGACCCTAGTGAAAACTCTCTCTGGATCGCTGAGTCCAAAATCAGTTGCTGCATCACAAACCGGACTCATCAGTGCTCATAACATGATGTATCGCCACACTGTCACAATTTATGATGCACAATCACTTGAATTGCTTAGTACCGTAAAGGACTCAGTGAATTTATCTTCACTCGGATTTCCTCGGTACTCCGGCTTGTATAGAGGTTCGCCTGTTGAGGGTGCGTATTCGCCCGACGGAAAGTTCTTGTACTTCACAAATTACGCAATGTACGGAAAAGGATTTCAAAAAGAGGGCACTGACATTTGTTCTCCAGCATCTGGATTCGACAAGAGCTTTCTATCCCGTGTAGATCTCGAAAATTACACAATCGATGCTGTGTATCCAGTCGGCTCTGTCCCGAAAGTTGTAAAGGTGACTCCAGATAACAAATACATTCTGGTTACTAATTGGTGCTCTTATACAGTCTCAATCATTTCAGTAGAAAAACAGAAAGTGGTTGAAACTATAAAAATTGGACGCTATCCACGAGGCATAGCTATATCGACGGATAGCGCCTATGCATATGTAGCAGAGATGGGTGGTTCAAATGTTCATCGAATTGATTTACAAGACTTCAGTAAAACTCTTATCCCTGTCGGGCCTAATCCACGGGCTGTAGAGCTATCGCCAGATAACTCCAAGCTTTACGTGACTTTAAATATTTCGGGAAAAGTTGTTGCTTGGGATTTAGAGAAAAACAAAGTGATTAAAAGTGTTTCTACTGGTTCGGCTGCACGCAGCCTTGCAATCAGCGGCGACGGTTCGACACTATTTGTTGTGAACTTTAAGAGTGGAACCATGACCAAAATTCGTGCTGCAGATTTATCGAAAGTAGAAACGATTAAGGTATGTCAGGAACCCATTGGAGTTACCTACGACAATGAATCAAATAGAACGTGGGTTGCTTGCTACAAAGGTTCAATTAAGGTGTATCAGAACTAACCAATTCAGCTTCAGCGTCATTTTCAACTTCATCTAAGTTAAAGAGTGCAATAAATGGTGCCGCAATTTTGCCTAGGATTCGATCAACAATAGCCCTCGCCCTTTCACCTGCTGAATAGCTCCTTGGCAACTTATCGGCGATGATGACAAATGCGTATTCATGTTCTCCGGATTCAACATATCCCGCTAAATTCGCTGTTCCATTTAACGTGCCTGTCTTTGCCTTCACAAGTCCAACAGCGTTAGGTGCCGTCTTCACAAATCTCTTCTGTAACGTTCCTGAAATTCCACCGATTGGAAGACCATTAACCACTGGTGCATATTTCTCATCGTCTCGAATTTTGATCAAGAGATCTCCTACTTGCTTAGCGGTTACGCGATTCTTCCGTGACAGCCCACTGGCATCTTTTACAACAACTTGCGTTGCATCTAAGTCGAAGGATGTAAGAAGTTCATTAAATGTTGCCTCTACACCTGCCTCAGTGAGTCCATTTCCCGCTGCTTCAGAGGCAATTCGAGCGATTCTCTCTGATAAAACGTTATCGCTCCAGACAAGTGCAAAGGTAAGCATTTCCTCGAGCGTAGGAGATATTGAATCAATTACTAAAGTAGATGAGCGATTGATTGCTTCCTGCGCACTGACTGGTTTCATCACTGCAGTGACACCATTCTTGCGAAAAAGAGTTTTTAGTGTCGCGACATCGCCAGCAAAGAGTTGTGAGTAATAAATAGTTGCTTTCTTCACATCACCTTCGTTGAGCTCTTTCAAGGTCTTCAGTGCGTAGTACTCAAATCTGGGGAGAGAAGTTCTGCCGTACTTCTTTGCCGTCGAGGTGTATGGAGAAGCCCAAGGATCGCGACTACCTTGGATTACAACTGTTTTACTATCGCTGCCGCTCCAGAGGGATGTTGTAAAGGTTTGATCCATCTGCAGATGGTTTACAGCGGCGACTCCGGTGAACAACTTCTGCAGTGATGCGGGTTTTCGCAAGGAATTTGGATTCTTCTCAAAGACAATTTCACCAGTTTGTTCATCGATTACTACAACTGATGGATTAGCTAAACCTTTATTCTCGATGTACTTACTGAATACCGAAGCAACGCCCTTAGGATCGAGTGCGTTAGCAGCGGTCGAGAGAAATGTCGGTGTGCCAAGAAGAAGGCAGGCAAATACTGCAACTGTCTTCTTCATGAGCAAGTTACATCCAGAGGTAAGCGAGAAGGATGTTGAAAACTGTGAGTCCAAGCATTGCAGCCCACACTGAGTTCTTAAGTTCTGGCTTCTTTAGATTCTTGTATCCAAGAGTAAGTATTACCAAGATGACCAATCCCTTAACGCCAAACTTTGTGTGGTTAGCAACTTCATCAACATTGACTTTTTCATACAGGCCAACCATCACGATTCCAGCAACAAGTGCGGTCAAGGTTGCATGAACAACGCCAGGATTGAGTTTCTTGGGGCTCTTCTTCACCTGAATCAACAGGAGCGCAAGGATTGCAACAACGCAGAGAAGGTGAATTCCAAAAGCAATGTGATAAACAATATTCATGGAGCTCCTAGGAAAGTAAACTTTGGTAATTACGGTCACTTAAGTTTAGAGTGCAACCATGGAAATCAATACTCCCGCCGTCATTGGACCAGGAGAATTTTTCCCTGTTGTAGGCGTTGGCCCTCATGAGAAACCTTGGCCTACAGGCGCGCAATATGACCCAGAACTCCTTGAAAATGGCGATCGCAGAAATGTTCTAGATCATTATCGATACTGGAGCGTGGAGGCAATTGTTGCTGACCTTGATTCAAAGAGACATAAATTACAGATTGCAATTGAGAATTGGCAGCACGACCTGAATATTGGCTCTGTTGTTCGCACTGCAAATGCGTTTAATGTTTCTATGGTTCACATCATCGGCAAGCGAGATTGGAATAAGCGCGGTGCGATGGTGACAGATAGATATCTCACGGTTATGCATCATCCAACTGTTGCTGAATTCGCTGCTTGGTGCCAGGAAAATAGTGTTCCCATTATTGGAATCGATAACGTGCCAAGTTCAAAACATCTCGAGGGCTCGCAGCTACCTGAAAAATGCGTACTTCTATTTGGTCAAGAAGGTGCCGGTATGTCAGATGAAGGTATTCAAGTATGCGAAGTGCTGTATGCCATTGAGCAATATGGATCAACGAGATCTATGAATGCTTCGGCTGCAGGGGCCATCGCTATGTATCACTGGGCTTTGCAGCACTTACCTCGCAAGTCCTAGTACTTAACTAGTCGTCTTTCTTTGGCAGGAACCCATCTAGATTTGGTTCTTCATCACTCTTAAGCGCCTCGCGCACTGAGTTAAGTCGTCGCTCAACCTCATCAGCCTCGTCCATACGACCAAGTTGGCGCATCACTACGACCATACGAGATTCAATATCTAGGATGAATTCAAAATCCTTTGGTTCATCTTCGGCAATTATCTGAAGCACGCCATCAAGAGTTGATAGTCCGTCGTCTAATTTACCTAAGAGAATTTCTGCCTTGCCGAACTCGAACAACGCGAATGTTTCTCTTTGATGATCGTGAGCTGTTTCAAAGACGTCAATAGCTCTGCGCGCTGCTTCAAGTGCTTTCTCACCCTCGCCGATTTCAACATAACAAGAAGCAATCTTCTGATCGCAGCGAGCAATATGAATCACTTCCTTTTCTAACTTAAACATTTTGCGCGCTTCTTGGAAACAGATTATTGCTTCGTTGTAATTTTTCAATTCGCGATGCGCGCAACCGATAAGGTGCATGTCATTTGCCGCACCGATTGTGTTCCCGTCTACAAGATGCTCTTGAGAACATTCGTACATGGTCTCAATTACTTTTTCATAATTCTTTGATGAATACCACCACTCGCCCAACGTGCACGCTAGTTCAAGTGCAATTGGTGATTTGTTCTCTCGCAAAATTGCAACAGCTTTACTCATTGCAGTTGCAGCTTCATCCATTCGCTTTAACTGGTTAAGGTTGTAACCAATTGCAGAATAGGCTTGTGCAAGTCCTTCGCTGGGGGCTGCTGCACCAAGTTCAGAGAAAATATCGCGTGCTGTCTCTGCGAGTGCGAGCGCTTCGTCATATTGGCCGCGTGCAAAAATCCGCGCAGAGAGTTCGTAATACGTATTGGCTCGTTCTTCGCCATGTACTTCTGGGATTCGATCCCAGAGCATTTCCTCGGTAACTAGCTCGTCCTGGCCATCTTCATCGCTCACAAGTGACCTCCCCGTAACTCGCCCTGGCAGATTCCTGCACTTTAGACCTAACGCTGGCCAAGGCGCGGATATTTCAGGTGGCTCGCCTGTTAAATCTCGATTACAATTTCCTTGTTGCAAACGGTTTGCATCTAGAAGGGCTAGGTTATGCACATTCCTGATGGGTTTATCGATATCCCCACTTCAGTCGCCTTTGCGGGCATTGCTGCCACAGGGCTCGCATTCTCCCTCAGAGGAGCTAAATCCTCCCTCGATGAGAAGACTGCTCCTCTCGCCGGTCTCACAGCAACTTTTATCTTCGCCGTGCAAATGCTCAATTTTCCAGTCGCTGCAGGAACTAGTGGTCACTTGCTTGGCGGAGCGCTAGCGGCAGTTCTTGTTGGTCCTTGGGCCGCATCTCTGGCACTCACCGTTGTCTTATTGTTGCAAGCACTTCTCTTTGCCGACGGAGGATTAACCGCGCTTGGTCTTAGTATCTTTAACATGTCATTAATCGGCGTGTGGGTTGGGTATGCAATCTTTCTCTTTGTTAAGAAAATTCTTCCAAAGAATAAATCGTCTGTATCAATTGCTGCCTTCTTCGCAGGGTTGATCTCTGTGCCATGTGCTGCAGCAGGATTTGTTCTCCAATATGCAATTGGTGGAACTGCGACTTTTTCTATTACGCAAGTATTCACTGCAATGATCGGAACTCACATTCTGATTGGAATTGGCGAAGGTGTTATCACTGCGCTCGCGATTAGCGCTGTAATGGCAAGTCGATCAGATTTGGTATACGGCTACAAAGGTGCTACCCAGGTACTAGAAATGAGAGTTAAAGAATGAAAAAACAAACTAGATTTCTTCTTGCCGGATTTGTTCTCTCGCTCTTTCTGGCCGGCGTCGTTTCGAACTTTGCATCTTCAAGTCCCGATGGCTTAGAGAAAGTTGCTG